>JAFTRD010000014.1 GCA_017462425.1 Clostridia bacterium
CGCCGATAAAGACCACTTCGGCGGTGTGGAAAGCGTATTGAACGAGGTAGAGGTGCATCACGTGTACCTCCCGTACCAAGCAACGCTGGCTTCGGAGGAGGCGTACCTTTCGCTGTATCAAACGGCGCTGAAAAAGGCTTTCACCGTAGCGTATTCCGAGCGGTATATGCATATACAAGGCGAAAATTATTTTCTCATGTTCCTTTCGCCCAAAAGCCCTTCCTTTACCGAGGGGATGGAGGATAACGAGGCTTCCGCCGTCGTTTGGCTGGATTACCTTGGAACGAGCGTTCTCTTTGCCGGGGATATGACCAACCAAACCGAAGCGTCGCTGTTACACGAATATACCTTACTGGACGGCATTTTCGACCTCAAGGATATGCACGTGAATTTGGAAAGCACGGAAATACTCAAAGTGGCGCATCACGGCAGCGCTTATTCCTCCTCTTTGCCGTGGTTGGAGCTGTTGAATGCGGAAACGGCAATTATATCCTGCGGCGCAGGCAATTCTTACGGACATCCGTCAAGCCAAGCGCTTGAAAATTTACGTATCGCCAATCCCGATACGCAAATTTATCGCACGGACGAATGCGGTACAATCGTATTGACGGCAACCGGGAAAAGTACCTACGCAACGGTTTATGAAAATCAATCCGCAGCCTCCGCCGCTGTTTTTCAAGAGGACGGGTTGTTGGGACTGGCATACATCAAAACGAAATCATCTTTTACGGAGAATTTTTTAGCATGATAAAACTGACGACGGCAGGCGAATCGCACGGAAAAACCTTACTGGCAATGATAGAGGGCTTACCCTCCAATTTGAAGATAGATATTGCGGAAATCAACGAATATCTTTCCTTACGCCAAAGCGGCTACGGCAGAGGCGGCAGACAAAAAATAGAAAAGGACGAGGTGGAAATTTTAACGGGCGTGAGAAACACCCTTACGCTCGGCAGTCCGCTCGCCTTACAGGTTAAAAATCACGACTACGCCAACTGGCAAGCCTATATGGCGCCCGAGAGTGCGGACGTCTCCAAGCGCACGCTCACCAAGGTACGCCCCGGTCACGCCGATTTAACGGGTGTAATTAAATACGACCAGACGGATGCAAGAAATATTTTAGAGCGTGCCTCCGCCCGTGAAACGGCGGTACGGGTTGCCGCCGGCACCGTTTGCCGCCAGTACTTACGCGCGCTCGGTGTGGAAATCAGCGGCTACGTACGCACGGTTTGCGGTATTTCGGATGAAAATACGTATTCGTTCGAGCAATTATCCAAAGCAAAAACACAGCCTCTGTTTATGTTAAACGAAGAAACACAGCGCTTGGCGATGCAAAAGATAGACGAGCTGAAAGAGAAGGGCGACACGGCAGGCGGCGTATGCGAAATCCGTGTAAAGGGGCTGAAAAGCGGCTTTGGCAGCTGTATGACGTACGCGGAAAAGCTGGACGCAAAGCTCGCCTTTGCGCTGATGAGCGTGCAGGCAATCAAGGGCGTGGAAGTCGGCATGGGCTTTGACGTAGGCAATCAATGCGGCAGCCAAGTACACGACCAAATTTATTTTGAAGAGGGTAGCTTTACCCGTAAAACCAACAACGCAGGCGGTATCGAGGGCGGTATGTCCAACGGCGAAGAAATTATCCTGCGCGCGGCAATGAAGCCCATTCCTACGCTGATGCGCGGTATGGATACGGTGGACTATCTCACCAAGGAAAAGGTACGTGCAGCGACGGAAAGAAGCGACGTTGCGGCAATCTGCGCCTGTGAAATTATTCTGGAAAGCGCCGTTGCCACCGCTTTAGCGGAGGTGGTATCTTCCCGACTCGGCGGCGACAATATGCGTGAAATCGAAAAGAGATACAAGGATTTAATATGATAACGATAGAAATTCACACCCCTTCGCAAAACAGCGTTATCACCTGCGGCGAGGGCTGTTTCAAACAATTAGCGCCCAACTTTTTAAACGGGCATAAAAATTTCGTACTCACCGACAGCAACGTGTATGCGCTGTATAAGGACGATATTCTCTCGGTATTCGGCAAGGATACGCCCGTTTTTATACTGCCGGCAGGGGAAGAAAGTAAAAATCATCACAATCTGTTTCAAATTTTACAGTCCATGATCGATGCCCAGCTGCACAGAAACTCTTACCTCTTCGCCGTCGGCGGCGGCGTAGTGGGGGATATCGGCGGCTTGGCGGCGTCCTTATATATGCGTGGAATCCATTGCGTACAGGTACCCACCACCCTTTTATCGCAGGTAGACTCCTCCGTGGGCGGTAAGACCGCCGTGGATATGGGCAAGGTGAAAAACGTAGTCGGGGCGTTTTATCAACCCGAAGCCGTGCTGGTAGACCCTACTTTTTTAAAAACTCTGCCCGAGAGAGAAATTCGTTGCGGCTTGGGCGAAATCGTCAAATACGGCGGCTTGAACGGAAAAATCTTCGACAGCTTGACCCAAAATAAAGAACGTCTTTTCGACCTTGACTACCTTGCGCAAATCACGCCCGAGTGTATAGAGCATAAAGCGGACGTGGTAAGAAAGGACGAAAAAGAAACGGGACTTCGTAAATCCCTCAACATGGGTCATACCACGGCGCACGCCTTAGAGCTTTGCTACGGCGACTTTTCGCACGGCGAGTTTGTCCTGACGGGGATGTATTACGAAATTAAAATTGCGTTGGAGGAAGGGTTGATTGCACCTGAATACGCTGAAAAGCTAATAGAGCTTATCGTATGCGTGATGGGCAAAGTTCCCGTATACACGGACGTAACTCAGGCGATAGAATACGCCAAGCTGGATAAAAAGAACACCGCCTCCGACGTCGTTTCCATGATTATCCCCAAGGCGTACGGCGAATATTCAGAGCTCAAGCTCCCTTACGAAAAATACCTTGCCTATATGCGCAAGTATGCAAATAAATAAAAAATCAATGGAAAAATACACGGTAAAACAATTACATAACCAAAAAGATATCGTCGTAACGGTACCCGGCTCCAAAAGCATTACCAACCGCGCGCTGTTATTGGCGGCGCTCTCGCAGGGGAAGTGCACGATTTCGGGCGTACTGTTCTCGGACGATTCAAGGGCGTTTTTATCCTGTTTGGAATCACTCGGCTTTTCTTTAAGCGTAGACGAGGCGAAAAAAGAGGTGACCATTCAGGGCACGGGCGGCGTTATTCCCAACAAAAAAGCCCAAATCAACGTCCGCAGCGCGGGTACGGCGGCAAGGTTTTTAACCGTAATGCTCGCCTTTGCCGGCGGAGAATATACGCTGCAATCTTCCGAGCAGATGGAAAAACGCCCCATGCAGCCGCTTTTGTCCGAGCTAAGGGCGGCAGGCGTAGAAATTACCTGCCTGAAAAACGAGGGTTGTTTCCCGTTTATTTTACGCTCAAACGGTGTGGATATAAAGGAAATTACCATCGATACCGAAATAAGCTCCCAGTTCGCCAGCGCCCTTTTAATGAGCGCTACGCTCTGTAAAAAGGGATTGACGGTAAAGCTGACGGGCAACCGAACGGAGGGCGCGTATATCGCCATTACGGCAAAAATGCTCTCTCAGTTTGGTATCCGTTATGAAAAGGCGGGCGCAGAGTATTATATTTTGCCCCAGCAAAGCTATTCGCTTACAAGCTACGATATAGAGCCGGACTTTTCTGCGGCGTGCTACTTTTTTGCGGCAGGGGCGCTGTTGAATAAAAAGGCTACGGTAAAGGGATTGCGCCTTTCCTCCATGCAGGGGGATAAAAAATTCTTATCCGTATTACAAAATATGGGTTGCACCGTTTTAGAATCGCAAGAGGGCGTAACGCTGACGGGGGCTAAAACGCTACGTGGCGTAAGCGTGAATATGAACGATTTTTCCGACCAGGCGTTAACGCTGGCGGCAATTGCGCCGTTTGCCTCGTCGCCCACGCAAATCACGGGCGTGGCGCATATTCGAAAGCAGGAATGCGACCGTATCCACGCCATGGCGGTAAATCTTAAAGCCATGGGCGTAAAAGTGGAGGAAAAGGAGGACGGTATCACCGTTTATCCCTGCAATCAGATTTTACCCGCTCAAATACAGACTTTTTCCGACCACCGTGTGGCAATGTCCTTTTCGATAGCGGGATTAAAATGCGGTTGTCTTACCATACAAAACCCCAAGTGCTGTCAAAAGACCTTTGAAAACTTTTTCGAGGTGCTGGAGGGGTTGTATTTGTATTCCAAAGAGGAGGACGTATAATATGAAGCACTTAAATATGGCGGTCGTGGGCAAGGACGTATCCAAGTCCTTAAGCCCCAAAATGCACACGTTTATTATGAAAAATTTAGGCGTAAGCTGCTCGTACGACACGGTTTCCGTGGCGGAAGCCGACTTTGAAAAAACAGCTCCCACGCTCTTTGAAAAGTACGACGCATTCAGCGTTACTATTCCCTATAAGCTCGCCATTCAGTCCTATTTAAAGGAAATCAAGGGCGATGCGGCGGTATTCGGCGCGGTCAACACCGTAGACGTAAAAACGGGCTACGGGTACAATACGGACGGCATGGGCTTTTTACTCATGCTCCGCAACGCAGGCGTAAAAACCGAGGGGAAAACCGCTCTGGTTTTGGGTAGCGGCGGCGCAGGCAGAAGCGTTATCAAAAAACTTCTCGACGGCGGCGCAACTGTGTTTGCTTACGACGTAAACAAAGAAAGTTTGCATAAGGTACACGAAGAATTCCCTGCGTTTACCCCCTTAGATACGCTGGAAAACAAGCCCTACGATATCATCGTCAACTGCACGGGTATCGGTATGCACAAGAGCGAGGGAAAATCTCCCGTTGGCGAGGCGCTGCTCTCCTTATGCGGCGTGGCGGTAGACCTTATCTACGTACCCAAAAAATCGGAATTTTTACGCATTGCCGAACGCTTGGGCAAGCCCATCGTCAACGGCGAGGCTATGCTCTTTTATCAGGCGTATTTTTCCGACTGCATCTTTTTAAACTTACAGCCGTCCGACGAACAGGCAAAACGGCTTTTTGAACAATACGAACGATATGAACAATACACGGAGGAATAAAACATTATGAAATTTTTAGTCATCAACGGCGTCAATCTCAATATGACGGGTATGCGTGAAAAGGGCGTATACGGCAGTCAGACTTTGGACGAAATCAATGCGGAAATTTCCGCTTTCTGTAATAAAAACGGCGACAGCGTAGAGTTTTATCAGAGCAATCTCGAAGGGGAAATCTGTTCTAAAATTCAATCCTGTATCGACGCAAGCTACGACGGTATTGCCTTGAACGCCGGCGCATTCACGCACTATTCCTACGCCATTCACGACGCTATCCGCTGTATCTCCACGCCCGTTATCGAGGTGCATATGTCCAACGTGCACGCACGTGAAGAATTCCGCCGTCATTCGGTCATCTCTCCGGCCTGCAAGGGCGTTATTGCGGGATTCGGTAAAAACAGCTATATTTTAGCCTTGGAGAGCTTTAAACTGTGAACGTCGTGCTCTGCGGTATGATGGGGGTGGGCAAGACCTCCGTCGGCAAAAAATTAGAATGGCTTTCAGGCAGGAAGTGCGTGGATACGGACGAGATAATCGTACAACAATACGGTAAAATCGCCGATATTTTTGAACGCTACGGCGAGCCGTATTTCAGGGATTTAGAAACGCAAACGGCGGAACAGCTTTCCGAAAAGGACAACCTCGTCATCTCCACGGGCGGCGGCTTGGTTCTTAGACAAAAAAACGTAGAGCTGTTGAAGAAAAACGGTAAGATTTTCTTCCTGCGCGCCTCGCTAGATACCCTTGTAAGCCGAGTATCCGTCAACGATTCCCGTCCGCTTTTAAAAGAGGGCGCAGAAAAAAAACTGCGTGAGCTTATCCCCGTGCGTACGCCCGTATACGAGGCGGCGGCGGATTATATTATCGATACCGATCATCGCACAGTAGCGGATATTGCGCAGGAAATTTTATCCCGTATGGAGTAAAACAATATGAAACAAGTATTCATCACTGGCGGCGTACGGGGCATCGGTCTGGCTACGGCAAGGCTGTTTGCCGAAAAAGGCTACGCCGTTACCGTCTGTTATTCTTCGGACGAAGAAGGAGCGAAAAAAGCCCGTGACGAGGGTTTTCGTGTCATCAAAGCGGACGTTTCCAAGGAAGAGGACGTACGGCGTATCTTTGAAGAAATCGGCAACGTAGACGTGCTGGTCAACAACGCAGGCGTATCTCTCGTCAAACAAATTCAAGATACCACGCTTGAAGAATGGAACAGGGTATTCTCCGTCAACGTAACGGGTGCGTTTTTGTGCTCCTCCTATGCGTTAAAGGGCATGCTGAAAAAGGGTGGGGGCTGTATTATCAACGTATCCTCCGTGTGGGGCGTGGTCGGCGGCAGCTGTGAAGTGGCGTATTCTTCGTCGAAAGCTGCGCTTATCGGCTTTACCAAGGCGCTTTCAAAGGAAGTGGGGTATTCGGGCGTACGGGTCAACTGCGTTGCGCCCGGCGCTATAGATACGAAAATGAACGGCTGTTTTTCCAAGGAAGAGCTAAGCTCGCTTGCCGAGGAAATTCCCGCAGGACGGCTGGGGAAAGCGGAAGAGGTTGCAAAAGCCGTTTACGCCCTGTGTGAAAACGAATATATCCACGGTCAAATTCTGGGCGTGGACGGCGGATTCGGACTATAAAAAAATTTTTTTGTAAAAAATAGAGGAAATAAAAAATTTTCGTCGAATATATAAATGTAAAATAAATTCAAACGGGAGGTAAAACGGCTATGTCTAAGGAAAGAACGTACCAAATAGAAGATACCTTTCTTTCGCCCTATGCGCAAAAATCCAAAGACACGAAGGGCAGGGCAAAGCAAGAAATTCCCTGCTCCATGCGCACGGATTTTCAGCGTGACAGGGACAGAATTATTTATTCCAAGGCGTTCCGCCGTTTAAAAAACAAGACGCAGGTCTTTTTCTCTCCCGACGGAGACCATTACGTAACCCGCTTAACACACACCTTCGACGTGTCGCAAATCGCCCGTTCCATCGCCCGTTCCTTGGCGCTCAACGAGGATCTGACCGAGGCAATCGCCTTAGGTCACGATTTGGGGCATACTCCCTGCGGACACGTGGGCGAACGGGTATTAAACTCGCTCTGCCCCACGGGGTTTAAGCATAATATCCAGTCCTTGCGGGTGGTAGACGTATTGGAAAAGGACGGCAGGGGATTAAACCTCACCTACGAGGTGCGAGACGGTATTTTACAGCATAAATCGAGCGGAAAGCCCCAAACCCTGGAGGGGGTTGCCGTGTCTTTGGCGGACAGAATCGCCTACATCAATCACGATATAGAGGACGCAATCCGTGGGGGATATATCTGCGACGAGGACCTGCCCAAAGGTCCCATTGAAACGCTGGGCAGGGATACCCGAGAGCGCATCAATACCGCCATTACCGATATCGTCAATCATTCACAGGGTAAGAATTTCGTGGCGATGTCCGAAGCGGTCAGCCAAGCATCCCAAGAGCTGCGCGCGTTCATGTTCGAGGCGGTGTATGCGCAGGCGAACAAAAACATTCAGGACAAAGCCGAGCGTATGCTTACGCAAATGTACAATTACTTCGTAAAGAATACGTCCAAGCTGCCCCCGCTCTACGCAGAGGTGGCAAAGACGGACGGCGTGGAGCGCGCGGTGTGCGACTATATCTCGTCCATGACCGACCGCTACGCCATCGGCGTATTCGAGGACCTTTTTATCCCCAAAAACTTTTCCTTGGACGGGAGGGGATAATCTATGGCAAAAAACACCTTTTCTCCCGAGTTTATGGAGGAGCTGAAAGCCCGTAACGATTTAATAGAAATTGCGGCGCAGTATCTCACTTTAGACAAACGGGGGTACGATTATTGGGCGTGTTGCCCCTTTCATCACGAAAAAACGCCCTCCTTCGTTCTGCACCGTAACGACCAGTACTATCACTGTTTCGGCTGCGGCGTTTCGGGCAACGTTATCAATCTGGTAATGGAAATGGAGAGCCTTCCCTTTTTAGAGTCGGTTAAATTTTTGGCAAACCGTGCTAAAATTCCCATGCCCGAAATGAACTTTGATAACGAGCGCACGGCTGAGCTCAAACGAAAGAAGGACAGGCTGTTAAAAATCATGCTTACGTCCGCACGTTTTTATTTAAAAAACCTGTATAGCGGCAAAGCGGACGAACACCTGGAATATATCACCAAGCGAGGTCTTTCCCCCACTACGCTGAAAAAATTCGGAATAGGCGCATCGCTCGATTACGATTCGCTGCCCTCTTTGCTTTTGGACGAGGGCTTTACCAAGGAAGAAATTGTGGAAAGCGGCGTTTGTTCGCTCAGCTCTAAGGGTCGGCTGTTCGACGCGCAGGCAAACCGCCTCATCGTTCCCATCATCAATTCGTTTGACGAGGTCATCGCCTTCGGCGGAAGAATTCTTCATAAAAAGAACGAAGGGGAGGCAAAATATAAGAACACACGTGAAACCGCGCTGTTCAATAAACGCAAGAGCCTCTACAACGTCAATCTTCTCAAAAAATACAAACAGGCAAACGCCATGCCCTACGTCATCATGGTAGAGGGGTACATGGATACCATCTCTTTGTATCAGGCAGGCTTTCAAAACGTAGTTGCGTCCATGGGCACGTCCTTAACCCAGGAACAGGCTCGGCTTTTAAAGCGTTACTGTGAAAACGTAATCATCAGTTACGACGGCGATTTTGCCGGGCAGAACGCCGGACTTCGTGGGCTGGAAATTTTAAAGGACGAGCATTTAAACGTCAAAGTGGCGGTCATGCCCGAGGGTGACGATCCCGACGACGTGATCAAAAAATACGGCGCGCAGAGGTATCAGCAGTGCCTTGACAGCGCCTTGCCCTTGGTGGATTATAAATTATTATCGCTCGAAAGAAAGTACGATATTACCCAAACGGAGGGCAAGCGTGCGTATGCGCAGGCGGCAATGCCCGTCATACGGGAATCGGCTTCGGCGGCGGAGCGGGAGGATTTATTAAAGACCGTGCGGGATAAAACGGGGTTCACCTATCAGTCGCTTTCCCGTGATTTAGAGGACTACAAGCCCTCCAAAGAGGAGAAAACCCCCACGCCCGTACGCATCAAACAGGACAAGAGCGACAGGGTGAAAAAAGCCAGCCGATTTTTAGTCGGCGCCGTGCTTTTTCATCAACCGTATGCGCAAAATTACGACCTAAAAGAAGAAGATTTTGCCGAAGAAGTGCATCGCACCGTGGTCAGGTATATCAACTTCTGCCGTGAAAGCGGACAAAAAATTCGTGTATCCGACCTGTTTGAAATTTTCGGTGAAGACTCTAACGAGTTCAACGAAATTCTCGATTTAAACACGGAAGAACGCCTTTTAGGCGCAGGCGCAGAGCGGTATTTCAAGGACTGTATCAAAACGGTAGCGCTGTGGCGGTTACAGCAAAAAATTGCCACCGTTACTCAAAAAATAAGCGAGGAAACGTCCGCCGACGTTCGCCGTTCTCTCGCCGCAGAGCTGACGGCGCTCACCAAAGAACTGAAAAATTATCAATCGTAACAGAAAATATAACCGAGGAGAAAAGAATACAATGAGTATCAGCGACCAAAAATTAACCGAAATCATCAACGGGATCATCAACGCCTATAAAATGAAAGGCAGTATATCCTCCAACGCTCTTTTTGATATTCTGGAAAAATACGACGTAACGTCCACGCAGATGGACGAGGTGTATAAGGCTCTGCCCGAGGCAAGCATTCAGATTATCGACGAAGCGGAAAGGGATAAGGAGCTGTTTGAAAGGGTGCTTTCGGATATCGGACTGGACGACCCCGTCAAGATGTACTTAAAAGACATCGGCAGAGTGCCTTTGCTGTCTGCGGACGATGAAATCGACCTTGCCCGCCGTATGCAGGAGGGTGACGAGGAGGCAAAACGTCATCTTTCGGAGGCAAACCTCCGTTTGGTCGTATCCATTGCAAAGCGCTACGTCGGCAGAGGAATGTTATTTCTGGACTTAATTCAAGAGGGCAACTTAGGTCTGATGAAGGCAGTGGAAAAGTTCGACTATCAGAAGGGATATAAATTCTCTACGTACGCCACTTGGTGGATTCGTCAATCTATTACCCGAGCCATTGCCGATCAGGCAAGAACCATTCGTATCCCCGTGCACATGGTAGAAACCATCAATAAGCTCACCCGGGTTTCCCGTATGCTCTTACAGCAGACGGGCAGAGAGCCCACCCCTGCGGAAATTGCGCAGGAAATGGGTATTTCCGAAGAACGTGTGTGTGAAATTCAACGCATTGCGCAAGACCCCGTATCCTTGGAATCGCCGATCGGTGAGGAGGAGGACAGCCATTTAGGCGACTTCGTAGAGGACGATAAGTCCGTAACCCCCAGCGATAGCGTTGCGGCTACCATGCTCAAGGAACAGCTGTTGCACGTATTGGATACGCTTACGCCCCGTGAAGAAAAGGTATTGCGTTTGAGATACGGCATCGACGACGGCAAGCCCAGAACCTTGGAAGAGGTTGGACACGAATTCAACGTTACCCGTGAAAGAATCCGTCAAATCGAGGCAAAGGCTTTGAGAAAGCTCCGTCACCCCAGCCGCAGCAAAACCTTAAAGGATTTTCTGGAATAAAGAAATGTATTCTAAAAGAATACGCACCCTCTGCTCGCTCTTATCCAGGGCGGAAAGCTTTGCCGATATTGGTTGCGACCACGGCTATTGCAGCGAATATATGCTCGAAAACGATCTCTGCTCGCGCGTTACCGTGACGGATATCAGCGCAGAGTGTCTGAAAAAAGCGCAAACGTTATTGCGAAAATACGTCGATAACGGAAAATGCACGCCGCTTTGCACGGACGGGTTAAAGGGCGTGGATAAAAATACCGACTTGGTGCTAATTGCGGGCATGGGTGGCATGGAAATCGTACAAATTCTCACGGCAGCCGAGGGCTTTATTCCCAAAAACTTCGTCTTACAGCCCATGAGAGACGGCGAAAAGGTAAGAAAGCTACTTCTCGATCGAGGCGCTTGTATTCGGCGTGACTTTACCTTTTTCGACGGTAAGTTTTACGACGTTATCACGGGCAGCAGGGACGGCGGCACGCCCGCCTATACGCAAGCGGAGCTCGACTTCGGCAGAGAGAATATTCAAAACAGAAGCGAGGAGTTCTTGCGTTTTCTGCAAGAAGAAATCAAAAAACGCCAAGCCGTTCTTACCCGACCGCTCGGAGAGTATTCCCGAGAACAGTCGCAGGCAAAATTGAACTACTTACAGGGGGTGTTCAGCGGTGAAATTAAATGAGCTATACGAAACGCTGGAAGGGTTTGCGCCCAAGGCGCTGAGCGACGAATACTGCAAAAATTACGACGGCTACGACAACAGCGGCGTTTTAATTGATTGCGGTGAAGAGGTGAAAAAGGTTCTTTTTTCTTTAGACTTTTCTCTTTCGGCGCTGGATGCGGCACAAAAGCAAGGCGCAAACGTACTCGTTACCCATCACCCTGCCATTTACGGTAAAATCGGCAATATTCTCATAGACGACGTGCAGGGCGAAAAATTACAACGTGCGATACGGAATAAAATTTCCGTTATCTCCATGCACCTCAACTTCGATTGCGCAAAGGATGGAATTGATGAAGAACTGATGCGTGGCGTTGGCGGAAAACAGGGCGAGATACAGGAGCCCTTGCAAAAAGAGGGTTGCGGCTACGGCAGAATCTACGACGTTCCGCCCACCAC
>JAFTRD010000158.1 GCA_017462425.1 Clostridia bacterium
TTAAAAAGCATCGTGCAAATTTTTACGCCCTTGCTGTAAAACGAAATC
Organism: Clostridia bacterium; assembly: GCA_017462425.1. The sequence continues at coordinate 49 of JAFTRD010000158.1, forward strand.
ACATAAAAAGCCTTCCTGCTTTTTGAATAGCGGAAGGCTTTTTATCATATTTTATTGCATATTGTCGTAAATTTTCGCTTACGCTTTAAAGTTTTTTAAACGTTCTTCTATGGAAACGACGCCGTTTTCCGCCATTTTTCTGGAGCTGCCGCCCACGCTGTTTCTCTCGTCTGCGGAGTGGGGCGCTTTTACAATGCGTAAAATATCCTCCTCAAACAGCTCGTGCATTTCCTTGTATACGGACATGGGTACTTTATCCAACGTGGTTTCGTTGTCCAGACAGTAGCGCACCAGCTTTCCCGTAACGCCGTGCGCCGTACGGAAGGGCAAGCCCTTTTTGGCAAGGTAATCGGCAACGTCGGTGGCGCAGGTAAAGTCCTCCTCCGCCGCAATTCCCATGCGCTCGGTGTTGAGGGTAATCGCTTCCAACATATTAGCGTAAATGCTCAGACAGTCCAGCACGGTCTTTTCGGCGTCGAACACACATTCCTTGTCTTCCTGCAAATCCTTGTTATAGGCAAGAGGAATCCCCTTGATGACCGTTAAAATGCCCATCAAGTGTCCGTAAACTCTGCCCGTTTTGCCTCTGACCAGCTCGGAGATGTCGGGGTTTTTCTTCTGCGGCATAATGGACGAGCCGGTGGAATAGGCGTCGGGCATATCCCAGAACCCGAACTCGGTTGCCGTGTATAAAATGGTATCCTCGCAAAGTCGGGAAAGGTGCGCGGAGATAAGGCTTAAATCAAAGAGGTATTCGGCAACGAAATCACGGTCGGATACGGCGTCCAAAGAGTTCTGCGAAATGCGTAAAAATCCCAGCTTTTCACGGGTAATTTCACGGTTGATGGGATAGCTGGTTCCCGCCAGCGCGCCGCTGCCGAGGGGCATGACCGAGGTGCGTTTTTTGCAGTCCTGCAACCGTTCCAAATCACGCAAAAACATCTCGCTGTACGCATTGAAATACTGCGCGCAGTTGATGGGCTGCGCCTTTCTCAGATGGGTATAGCCGGGCATAATGCAGTCCACCGAGGCTTTCGCCTTGGCTAACAGTACGTCCACCATACGGCAGAGCGCAGCGTTCATGCGATCGATGGAGTTTAGGATATACAGTCTGAAATCGGTAGCCACCTGGTCGTTTCTCGAACGTGCGGTGTGCAGTTTTTTTCCTGTTTCCCCAATGCGCTTCACCAGCGTGGTTTCCACGAAGGAGTGAATATCCTCGTAGCCCTCCACGGCGAGCGAGCCGTTTTCTATATCGTTTAAAACGGATACGAGCCCGTCGCAAATGGTCTTGCTCTCTTCTTTGGTGATAATGCCGCATTCGCCGAGCATGGTGGCGTGGGCGGTAGAGCCCTGAATATCCTGTGCGTAGAGTTTTTTATCAAAGGATAAACATTCGTTAAAAGCGTCGGCGTCCGCCGCCGTGCCCTGTGCAAATCTGCCTTCCCATAATTTCATAAGTATATCTCCGTAATTTTTATTGACTTATTTGCCCCGTTCGGGTAAAATATATATGATATTTTACTATTTTTTTTCGCATTTATCAAGTTATTTGAGGAAGTATTTGTGATTATTTTGGGAATTGACCCGGGAATTGCCACGATGGGCTACGGCGTGGTGGAAAAATTGCAAAACGGCAACACGGTGGCGCTCGATTACGGCGTGGTAGTAACGCCCAAAGAGGAGAGCCTGCCCGTGCGCCTTGCCATGCTGGAGGAGGGCGTCAACCGTATTCTTAAAAAGTTCTCGCCCGACGAGGTGGCGGTGGAGGAGCTGTTCTTTACCAAAAACGTCACCACGGGTATCGCCGTGGCGCAGGCTCGAGGGGTAACGCTGCTTGCCTGCGTGAAACAATGCGGCAGACTGTACGAATATACGCCCATGCAGATAAAGCAGGCGCTCACGGGCTACGGCAGGGCGGATAAGCAACAGATGCAACACGTGGTGGCGTCCATTCTGCGCTTAAAGAGTATTCCCCGTCCGGACGATGCGGCAGACGCTCTGGCGGTGGCGCTGTGCCATGCGCATACGGCACGCTTCGGCGGACTGTTCGCCGTGGAGAATATGACCCGTAAAAAGGGAAAAAATACGGTAGAGGCAATCTCGTCTTTTAAAAAGAAGAATTTATGATAGCGTATTTAAGGGGCAACGTAATTGCGTTTACGGCAGAGAGCGTAATTTTAGAAACGAACGGCGTGGGCTACGAGGTGTTCTGCTCGGGGGCGGCGTTTTCGTATTTACAGAACAACCGCCGGGATGCGGACGTATTCACGTATTTACAGGTAAAAGAGGACGCCTTTACGCTAGACGGATTTTTATCCTTGCCCGAAAAACAGGTATTTTTAGACCTTATTTCGGTTTCGGGCGTCGGACCTAAACTTGCCATCGGCATTTTAAACGGTATGACGGCGGACGAGGTGGCGGAATGTATCGCCACGGCAGACGTAAAACGCTTGAGCCGCATCAAGGGCTTGGGAAAAA
>JAFTRD010000159.1 GCA_017462425.1 Clostridia bacterium
ATGCGGCGTGCCTTTCAGAATTGCGCACAGCCACAATACCGATCATTTAACCAAAAATCCCCTCAAATACGCCTTGAACGAATTGGCGAGAAAGAATATTACCAAGTACGCCACGCATCTGTTTGCCTGTTCTCAAAAGGCGGGCGAATGGCTGTTCGGCGAACGTTCATTTACCGTCATCCACAACGCCATTCCTCTGCAAAAATTTGCTTTTGACCCGCAAAAAAGATATACGTTGCGTAAAAAATACGACCTTTCGGAAAATAATTTCGTCGTCGGTCACGTGGGTAGGTTTGATGCGCAGAAAAATCATTCCTTTTTATTGGACGTGTTTGCCTCGTATGTAAAACGCAATCCCGCCGCCAAGCTCGTGTTAATCGGCGACGGCGCTCTGCGTAAGGAGATAGAGGATAAGATAGCCGCCCTCGCTTTAGGAGATAAGGTATTGCTGTTGGGTACGTGCGCCAACGTGAACGAATTGTACAATATCATGGACGTATTCGTTTTGCCTTCCAAGTTTGAGGGCTTGCCCGTCGTGGCGTTGGAGGCGCAGGCAAGCGGGCTTTACTGTCTGTTTTCCGAGGGCGTACCCCTGGAAACGGCGGTAATTGACCAACGAGCCGAGTTTTTATGCGAGGACGTAACGGCATGGGAAAAGGCGCTTATCGGCAGTGAAAATACCGAACGCATACGTACGACGGAGGAAATGAAGCAAGCGGGATACGATATTATAAAAGAAAGCGAGAATTTACAGGCGTTTTATCTGAGATTACAGGAGCAGGCTTTTGAATTGGGTTGAATATATAAAAAATAAATATTCCCAAAAAAACAGTGATAGAGCGAGGGACGGAAAGGGGATTATCATCACCTCTATCGTCAGTGTTGCTTTATGGACGGTATTTTTATTGGTGTTTTTTTATGCCGGATTTGAAAAAGCCCAGCCTCTTCCCGTCCTATCTTTTTTCATCAACGGGCTTATTTTTTACGCAATGATGCTCTTTTCTTTAAAAAAGAGGGCGTTTTCGTTGGATTTGATACACGCTTTTTTTCTGTTTTCCTTTATGTTCTTTGCGCCCTTTATCCAGTATCTCAAAGGGAAGTGGGGCTGGGGAGCGTCCTTCTCTCAAGAGCGTATTCTTTTTACCAATTTATTGCTCGATTGTTGGGTCGTTTTTTATTTATTCACCAAAAAAGTACGCTTATTTCCGCCCTCAAAAAGGTATATATGCTTGCGGAAACAGAAAATGAACCGTAGCCTTGCCCATGTACGGGTCAATCGTAATTTTTTACTTTTCTGTGTATTGCTAAGCGACGCCATTGCGTTGTATTTGTTTATAAAATTCGGCACGGATCTCTTTTCCCGTGGCACCAACGATGCGTTTGTCTTTGAAAACTCTTCGCTCAGTTTAATCGTCAGTTCGGTTGTTCCGGCGTTTATCACGGGTACTACCGCTTTAGCGGTATTCAACGTGCGGCCGCACGGCAGAATTTTCGACTGGGTGCTGTTGGTGATGCAAACGGCGGCGCTTTTCATCGTTTGCTTCCCTATGGGTATGGCGCGTTTTCAGATGGCGGTCGTTTATATCGGACTGGCGCTTATTCTCTGTCCGTTCTTCCGTAAGGGGGTATGGTTTTTACTGATGATGGTCTTTGGCTTGGTCATCATTTTCCCTTTATTGGATACCTTCCGTTCGCTGGCGTTTGACGAGGTCGACCTTGCGCAGACGCTCATGCGCATAGTCACCTCTCTCGTCGACGATTTAACCGAAGGGCATTACGACGCTTACACTATGTTTATGCTCATACAGGAATACGTTGCCGCCCATCACCTTTCGTACGGCATGCAGCTGTTGGGGGTAGTTTTCTTTTGGGTTCCCCGAGTACTTTGGCCGGGTAAGCCGCTGGGCAGCGGTCAGACGGCTGCGAAGTTTTTCGGTTGGGAGTTTACCAATCTCTCCTGCCCGCTCCCGGCGGAAGGGTTCGTTAATTTCGGCGTTATCGGCGTAGTGTTATTCGCCGTTATCCTTTCCAAAGCCGTCAAAAAGTTAGACGATACGTTCTGGGAGGGAAAGAACGAAATCATCAAGGTCGTCTATCCCTTTTTGGTACCGTTTTTCTTCTTTATGATGCGTGGCGATTTATTGAGCTCATTTGCGTACGTGTGCGGTTTTTCCGTTACCGTTATAGCAATTTACGGTACAAATCAACTCATCATTTGGACCAAGAAAGAAAAACAAGTTAAAATATCACGGGCGAGAAGAAATCAATAATGGAATCTCAAAACAGAAAGAACGTCAAGAAAAATTATATATATAACGTAATTTATCAGCTCTTCGTACTCCTTACGCCCTTAATTACCACGCCCTACGTATCCAGGGTTTTAGGTAGCGCAGGGATAGGGCAGTACAGCTTTACCAATTCCTTGATAACGTACTTCATTTTGTTGAGCTCGCTCGGGTTCGGCTATTATGCGCAACGGGAAATTGCCAAGGAACAAGGGGACAAAACGGCGCAGAGCAAAACGTTCTGGGAAATTTTTATCGCCCGTTTAGGGTCGGTTTCTATCTCGTTGCTTATCTACGTACTGCTATTGTTAAACGGAGCGTTCGGCGATTATCAGCAGTTGATGTGGATACTTATCGTTAATATCATTGCCTCCGCTTTCGATATTACTTTTTTATTCCAAGGCAACGAACAGTTTGGAATTATCGTTTTAAGGAACGTTATCGTCAAAATTATCGGTATTGCCGCAATTTTTATCTTCGTGCAAGACCAAGCCGACGTCTGGGTGTACGTGCTTTGCAATTCGTTGATTTTAATCGGGTCTAATTTATCCCTATGGACAAGGCTTCCCGCCGTTTTATCCAAGGTAAAATGCAGTGAGCTCAACGTAAAAAGGCATATTATTCCCACGCTCAGGCTGTTTATTCCCACCATTGCGGTTTCCGTTTACACCATATTAGACAAAACGCTTATCGGCGTACTGATTCCCGGCACCGTAACGGGCGTGGGGGAGGACGGATTGGAAATTATCATTAAAATATCCGATATAGAGAACGGATATTACGAGCAATCGGATAAATTGGTGAAAATGGTTATGACCGTCGTCACCTCGCTCGGAACGGTCATGATTCCGAGAAATTCACAGGAGATAGCCTCGGGTAATATAGATCGGTTTAAAGAAAATATATACAGCGCCCTGCAATTTGTATTTTTCCTGGGCGTGCCCATGACGTTTGGA
>JAFTRD010000160.1 GCA_017462425.1 Clostridia bacterium
AACGCCCTTCATTTCCCATTCGTTGAACTTCCAACCGGGAGAGTTGTCCGTGTAATCGGTTTGCACTCTCACGCACGCTGCCTTCAGCTTTTCTTCGAGCGCTTCGCAAGCCTCGTTTACGCCGCCCTTCTTTGCGGCGATGGGCACGATAATCGTCTGTAACGGCGCAACCTTGGGCGGGAATACCAAGCCTCTCTGGTCGCCGTGGGTCATAATGATAGCGCCGATTAAACGAGTGGATACGCCCCAGCTGGTGGTATAAGCGTATTTCTGCGTGCTGTCCTTATCTAAAAATTTAATATCGAACGCCTTGGAGAAGTTTTGACCGTGGTAATGGGACGTGCCTGCCTGCAAGCTCTTGCCGTCCTTCATCATGGCTTCCATACCATAGGTGGCAATAGCGCCGGCAAACTTTTCCTTTTCGGTCTTTTTACCCGTAACGACGGGAATTGCAAGACAGGTTTCGGCGAAGGTCTTGTAAATCTGTAAAAATTTCTGCGTTACAGCTTCCGCTTCCTCCGCAGAAGAATGTACGGTGTGACCTTCCTGCCATAAAAATTCGCTGGTACGAAGGAAGGGACGGGTGGTTTTTTCCCAACGCATAACGTTACACCACTGGTTGACGAGCAGCGGTAAATCACGGTAAGACTGTACCCACTTGGAATACATGTGTCCGATAACCGTTTCAGACGTGGGACGAACGACCAACGGCTCGGCGAGCTGTTCGCCGCCTGCGTGCGTAACCACGGCAACCTCGGGCGCAAAGCCCTCTACGTGCTCTGCCTCCTTGGTGAGAAAGCTCATGGGGATAAGCAAAGGGAAGTAAGCGTTTTCAACGCCCTCCGCTTTAAACATCTCGTCGAGGTTCTTCTGAATCAGCTCCCACACGGCGTAACCGTAAGGACGAATAACCATCGTACCTTTCACGGGTCCGTAGTCTACCAGCTTGGTCTTTAAAACCACGTCGGTATACCACTGGGGAAAATCTTGTTCTATATCCGCAATTTGCGATACGAATTGTTCTTTTGCCATAAAAATAACTCCTTGTTACCACGTAAAATAAAAGTGTACTATATAATGATAGCACACTTTGCGTTATTTTTCAATTTATTTTGCGATACTTTTTACCACACGATTAAAAATTTTTGTCAAGGGATGAAAAAGTAGGGCTACGGTAACGATTGTACACAGCGTTTGGGGAATCATTGCCGCAAAGGAGGCGTCAAAGTACGCCAACGCCGCCGCATACGTATACCCGTAAAAAAGCGGCGTGATAATATCGTCCAACAGCGTAAAACAAATGGTGCAAACCGACGCCACCGCTGCGATGAATAATACCCGTTGTATGCGCTTGAACGCAGGAAATTTTTTTGTGAGAAAGAGTAGCGCGTTATACGTTACAAAGCCGAAACCGTTGACCGATAATATGAGCCAAGACAAGGTTTTTAAACCGTCTAACAGTAAAAAACTGATTTGAATTTGTTCGGTTATAATAAAGACACAGGTCGCAAAGATAAGCAAAAACAACAGCTCCGTAAAAATTATTTTTACGAAATTGAATTTATTTTCCGCCTCTTCGCTCTGCCTTGCTCCCATTAAGCCGAAAAGAAAGGCGAATAAATTATAATAAATAAGATATAAAACGATAACCGTGGGGTAAAACCCCCAGATAAAACAGCGCAACAGCGAAAACGCCGTTGCGGCAAGCATGCCACGCTTTGCGCCGAAGCAATAGGAAAAACAGAGCAATAATATAGTTACTATCTCCACGCCCGAAGCCATGCTTAAAGCCAGCTGTCCGCCGATTAAAAGCGCTACCGTGACTGCGACCAGCGCAATATCTTTCGCCGAAAAAAACATGAAATTTACGCCTTAAAAAGTATCGTAATGCAAGATATACGTATACCCCTCAACGACGGGCAAGCTGCTTACGCCGTAAGACGCAGACGCATACGCTTTATTCTCGTACGTGAAAGAGCCGTATTCGCTCGTTGCATAAACGACGCCCTCATACTCCGTTAAATCGGTGTAGACCATCCAACAGGACGACCAGTCCGCCTTATTTTGCACGCCGTTTACCGAAGAAACCGTAAAGCCGTAATCATCCGTGTATCCTTCGAAGGTCAGTTCGACCGCCTCCCTCAGCGCCGTAATAGCGTCGTATACGGATAACGAGCCCTCCACGTCTACCGCCTTGAAAATAAATTTTTCTTTATCGCTTTCGAGCACCTCGTACTCCCCCTTGGCGGTAGTATCGCCGCAGGAAACCAACAAAAACAGCGTGGTAACGATAAGGAATAAAGTGACAAAAAACTTAAATTTTTTCATAAAATACCTCCTACGTATTTTAATTTTTGAGACAAAATAAAATAAGCGTACTTTCCAGGTAGGAGCAAAAAAAGTACGCAAAAAGAGAGAGGAGAAGTTCCTCTTTTTTCCGTCCGTTCTTCGCCTCCCCGCAAAGAATTCCGTTTTTTAAATACGCCTCGGCAGGTCTCCTGACTTAAAACACGGCGGTATGCGCTTTTACCCTTCCCACGTAAAAAAACGCAGTGGATAAAAACAGCCGTGCAACAGTAGCGGGGGCTGTGGAGCTATTGACTCTCTTCCCTTTTAAACGTCCACGCCTTGTGGCAATGGGCGTACCGAACGTACTTTTTAATTGAGTGTATTTATTATACCACACCTTTTTCCTGATGTAAATTATTTTTTTCAATATTTTTTCAAAAGACTTGTAAACGGAGAAAAAAACAGTTATAATAGAAGCATTAAAATAATATCTTCAAGGAAAATAATTATGACTTTACAAGACTGGTTGAAACTGAAAAACGGCACGGATATACGGGGCACGGCTTCGGACGGCGTAGCGGGTGAAAAAATTAACCTGACGGACGAGGTGGTAACGACCCTTGCCAAGGCGTTTTACGTATGGCTGAAAAACCGCACGGGAAAAGACAGCGTAACGATTGCCGTGGGCTACGATTCCCGTATTTCCGCCAACCGTTTATGCGAATGTGTGAAAAACGGCGTAACCTCCTGCGGCGGTAACGTGTTGGTAACGGGACTTTCCTCCACCCCCTCTATGTTTATGCTGTTGCAAAAGCCCGACTTCGGCTGCGACGGCTCGGTGATGCTGACGGCAAGCCATTTACCTTTTAATAAGAACGGTATGAAGTTTTTCGTACAAGAAGGCGGTCTGGAAGGCGGCGACGTTGCCCAAATTA
>JAFTRD010000161.1 GCA_017462425.1 Clostridia bacterium
CAAAAAGTAAAATAAAATAAAAATATTTTTTAAATTTTTCAATATTGCATATTTTTCACAAAAAATAAAAAAAACTATCATTTTTGATAAAAATTCACATAATTCGGCACAAAAGGCAGCCCACAATTACGGAAATGAAAGAAGATAACAACGCAATGAATATGGCGGCGGTCAGTTTTTTGTTCTTGGTTTTGGCAAAATACACTGCGCCTATGTAAAAAACGGTTTCCGACGAGCCGTAGCACACCGCAGCGCAGCGGCAGATATAACTGTCTGCGCCGTAAGAGGCTAAAAGCTCGCTTAAAAGCGCCGTAGCGCCGCTGCCCGAAAAGGGCTTAATTAAAATCAGCTTGATAATTTCTTTGGGGATACCCAAAAATCCCAATACGGGTGCGAGAAAATCGCACAGTCTTGCCGAAAGTCCGCTTTGTTCAAACAGCTCGGTCAGCATAAACATAGCGGCGATATAGGGAAAAATATTCAACACCAAGGGCAGCGTACCCTTTACCCCCTCGGTGAACGCATCGTAGACCTTTACCTTTTTCACTGCGGCAAAGAGGAATACAAAAATAAATACCAGCGGTATAATCAGCGCAAAAAACTTCATGTTCCGTCCTTTTGTATCAACAGCTTTACCAAGACCACGCTCAAAACCGTACTCACCGCCGACGCCAACAGCGAGGGGAGGATAATAGAATAGGCGTTTGTCGCTCCGTAGGATAAAAGCAGCGCCAATACGGTGGTGGGTAAAATTTGCACGCTGGTGGCGTTTAGGGCAAACAGCATGGCATGGTTATATTTTGCGTTTGGCAAAGTTTCCAGTCTTTCCGCCGCCCGTATGCCAAACGGCGTTGCTGCGCCTGAAATTCCCAGCATATTCGCCGAAAGGTTTAAAGAAATATATTCCACCGCCGCCTTATCCTGCGCATGGAAGAGCATGGAAACCAGAGGGCGTAAAACGCGTGAAATTTTTTTATTCAGTCCGCTTTGTTCCATTACCTGCAAAAGCCCCGTCCAAACGCTGTAAATGACGATCAGCGAAAGGCATAGCGTGGCGGCCTTCTGCGCTCCGCCCAAAAGCGTGGGCAGAAACGCCTCGGGGTTAAAAATTAAAAAATACACCGAGCATAGCAGGAATATCGTTAAAAATATACCGTTCATGCTACAATTTTATGCGTTGATTTTTTTCGATATGCCCCCAATTCATTTACAATTATCTAAAAATGGTTTATAATAAACGGGAATAACTATTATCGGAGATAATAAACATGAAAAACAAGGGTACGTATTACATCACAACGGCAATCGCCTACACTTCCGGAAAGCCTCATATCGGCAACACCTACGAAATCGTCTTGGCCGACGCTATCGCACGGTTTAAGCGCGCGCAGGGCTACGACGTATTTTTCCAGACCGGTACGGACGAGCACGGTCAAAAAATAGAGGAAAAAGCGGCGGCGGCAGGGGTTACGCCCAAGCAGTTCGTCGATAACGTCGCAGGCACGATTCGTGGCATTTGGGATCTGATGAATACGTCCTACGATAAATTCATTCGCACCACGGACGAATACCACGAACGTCAGGTGCAGAAGATATTTAAAAAATTCTACGAACAGGGTGATATTTACAAGGGCGCTTACGAGGGTATGTATTGCACGCCTTGCGAATCGTTCTGGACGGAGAGCCAGCTCGTCGAGGGTAAGTGTCCCGACTGCGGCAGAGAGGTAAAGCCTGCCAAGGAAGAGGCGTACTTCTTTAAAATGGGCAAGTATGCGGACAGACTGATTGAGCATATCAATACCCACCCTGAGTTCATCCAACCCGTTTCTAGAAAGAAC
>JAFTRD010000162.1 GCA_017462425.1 Clostridia bacterium
GGCAGGGGTCATTTTAAACCGTGGTTTTTCCTATCGGATAAAGGTGGCAAGCTACCGTTTGGTCAAAAAAATATTCCCACGTTATGCCGAAAAGCATTTCGGCTCCAAGGAATATAAAACGCTCTCGCCCGTCATGCGTGAGAGCTATAAAAAGATCGTCAACGAGGATTTACGGGAGGATGCGAAAAAAATCAAAAATCCCGTTTTACTCGTCTACGGCGAAGAGGATACCACCACGCCCGTCAAAGTGGGGGAGACGTACGCCTCGGTCATGGAAAACAGCCGTCTGGAGGTAATGCCGCATTGCGGACATTTTGCCTTTTTAGACGACGTTACCTCGTTCAATCAGATAACAGAAGAATTTTTGGAGAATTAAAAAGATGCAAGTTCTCAATCTCATCAATACAACAAGTATTCCGCCGCTCCATTTCATCAATACGCTGGAATACGCCGGTTACGCCATTGCGCTTGCGGTGTTGTTTTTACTCTGTTCCATAAAGCCGCTCGCCATTTTGCAGCAGTGCGGCTATAAAAACGGAAAAATGCTCCATTGGTACTCCCGTAAAGATAATTTACTCTTTCAGCGGTATTGCCTGCTCTTTATGATGCTGGCGCTCACAAGCGGACTTTTGGGGATCTGCTTTACGTTTTTAGGCGAGGAAGTATCCTACCGAATTGCGCTTTTGCCCTTCCCGCTGTTTTGTATTCTCTTTTACGTACTGGATAAAAAATACGCTCTGAAAGTTCCCGTCAACGAAACCGAGCGCTTTAAACGTCTTGCGCTCGTTTACGTTTTCCTGCTCGCCGTTATTTTTTATCTCTTCATCGCCGTATTCAACGTCATCGCTTATTACGTGGAATACGATTTGGTGGGAATATGGCGTTACGTACCCCTGTCTTTGATTCCGTTCGCCCTTCCCGCTGTCGTATGCGCAGCGAATGCGCTTGACGGCGTTTACGAGAACGCGCGCAATAAAAAATACGTCAACCGCGCTAAGGAAAAACTTTCTCGTAGCGGTATGATAAAAATAGGCGTTACGGGTAGCTTTGGCAAAACCTCGGTTAAAAATATTTTATCCCGTATGCTTGGGGAAAAATACGCCGTTTTATCCACACCTGCCTCCTACAATACGCCTATGGGCATTGCCAAATGCGTCAACGAGTCCGACCTTTCCGCTTACGAGGTGTTCGTCGCCGAAATGGGCGCGCGGAATATAGGGGATATTGCCGAGCTTTGCGATATCGTCAAGCCCGACCATTCCGTTTTAACGGGTATCTGCGCTCAGCACCTGGAGAGCTTTAAAAGCATTGAAACGGTAATCTTAGCCAAGTCGGAAATCGTCTTAGGTACAAAAAACGGCGGTACGGTCGTCGTCGGCAGGGACGAAAACACCCAAAGAGTAGCCGTGGATTCAGCCCATAACGCCGTGTGGCTGGGGAATGAACAAATCAAGGACCTCGTTTGCTCCTCCAAAGGCACGTCGTTCACGCTCGTTTACGGCGAAGAGGAGGTAAAAATTCATACCAAACTTCTGGGCAAACACACGGCGCAAAATATCGCTTTGGCGGCGGCGCTTTCGTTGCGGCTAGGTATAACGCCCGAACAAATTGCTGCGGCGTGCGAGGATCTTGAATATGTACCCCACCGCTTACAGGTAATAGAAAACGGCGGCGTAACCGTTTTAGACGACAGCTACAACGCCAACGTCAAGGGCGCAGAACAGGCGGTAGAGGTTTTGAAAAGCTTTGACGGCAGAAAAATTATCGTAACTCCCGGCATTGTGGAAATGGGGATTCTGGAAGAAAAAGCCAACGAAAATTTAGGCGCTTCGCTCGTGGGATTAGACGCAATCATTTTGGTTGGCGATAC
>JAFTRD010000163.1 GCA_017462425.1 Clostridia bacterium
AAATGGCAAGAAAAGGGGAATATATCGGCTACGGTAACTACGGGGACAGCGCCATGGTCATTCCCAAAAACTTTTTAAAGCCTGCGGAGCGCAAGCGGTTATTCTGTAAAGCCAATCAGATTATCGTAGGCAGAAATAAAACCCGCAGCGATATCAACCGTGAAATGCGTTCCTATCAAGGCATTTCGCCCGAACAAAAGCTCCCCGTGGACGGAGAAAAGGTAATTTGTACGCTGAACAACTGGGAGCGGTTTATCGACGAGCAGCGCTCGTTCAATCTTGTAAACGGGATTATCGGGTATTGCTCCAACGTAGAACCGCACCCCGACCATTTGGGCAGTATGGATTTTCAGGCGGAGTTTTTAACCGCCGTGGTGCATAAGCTCCCCTTTGACAGCGCTGTATTCACGCACGGCGCCTATGCGCACGGCTACGGCGATCTGGCGGTAAAGCTGGTGGACGGCACCTTCGTACACGAAAGCGACTATGCGGTGCTGCGCAGGGTGCAGGCAAAGAAGGAAGAAACCATCTGCCGCTTCGAGTTCGCTTACGCCATCACCTGCCACAAGGCGCAGGGTAGCGAGTTCGACTTCGTCATCGTGTTTGACGAAAGCTATCTTTTTGGCGAGGATCGGGCAAGGTGGCTGTACACGGCAATCACGAGAGCCAAGAAAAAACTGCTTATCATCCGCTGACCCTCAAGTTGTGAACTACAAAAAAAGGGAGAGAAGTAGCACTTTTAAATTACAGACAATGAAAAAAGAAGTGGCATTATGGGCGCCACGCATAGGGGGTTAAAATGTTTAAATTTGATAGATTATTTTTAACAATGGATAAAAAGGGCGTTTCTACTTATAAGCTTAGAGAAGAATGTGGTATAGATAGCAAAACAGTTCGTAGATTAAGGGCAAACCAAAACATTGAAATGAAAACGCTTGACAGAATTTGTTCCTTTTTGGATTGTAAAATAGAAGACGTGGTAGAGTTTATAAAAAACTAAAACAAAAGAAAAGCACACTATACTTCGCAAAAAGCGAAATGTAGTGTGCTTTTCTTTATCAAAACATATTAACAATAATTTCTATCGCCAAGCCGCTTTCCTGCGACTTCTTTTTATTTTTAATCCAGTTGAACGAATACGTCCTCTGCCGCTTTACGTCTTTTGGCAGGAACGGTAGCGTCTTCCGCTGCATATCCGAGCGTGATAAAAATCGGCACTTCGTTTTCCGTGTTCAACAACGCCTTTACCGCTTCGGGGTTGCTGTATCCGATAATACAGGAATCCAAGCCGTATTCCTTTGCTAACAATACGACGTGCGCCGTTAAAATACCCAAATCAACTTTTGCCCATTGGTTTCGAGTTACCATACCTTCAAAACGGGACAGGTATTTTGCGGTGGTTTCTTCAATCGCCAATATTACGGGCGCAGCTTTTGCGTGGGCATTGATACCTACGCCCATGAGCGCCGAAGCGAGGAGGTTCTTCTTTTCGCCGTATACTGCGTGAATCTTCCACGGCTGGGAGTTGCAGGCAGAGGGGGCAAGCATTGCTTCTTTGCAAATCTTTTCCACCAGCGCCTTGTCTACGGGTTTATCCGCATAGTTGCGGCAGCTGTAACGTGCTTCAATCAGTTTAGCGAGCGTCATCGCTGTCCACCAACCTTACTTTTACAGGGCTCTTCTTTATAGAGCGCTTTGCTTTTTCCACAACGTTTTCTACGGTAAAGCCGAAGTGCTTAAAGAGCACGTTTGCGGGAGCGGAAGCGCCAAAGCCTTCCATACAAATAATTTCGCCGTAGTCGCCTGCGTAACGGTACCAGCTGTGCGCCGTTGCCGCCTCCACGCATACTCTGGCGCGTACGTTTTTGGGCAGTACGCTTTGTTTATATTCTTCGCTCTGTTTTTCAAATTCTTCCATACAGGGCATGGAAACGACTCTTGCCTTTACGCCTTCTTTTTCCAGCTCGGCTTTTGCCTTCACGCAAAGCTCTACCTCCGAACCGCGTGCCATTAAAGTTACGTCGGGCGTATCCTCGCAATCCTCTAAGACGTAGCCGCCCTTCAAAGCGTTTAAGCCGGAGTTTTCATATTGAGGCAGGTTCTGACGGGAGAGTACGAAAGCCGTAGGCTCTTTACCGCTCAACGCCGAAACGTACGCCGCCGCCGTTTCCTTGCCGTCGG
>JAFTRD010000164.1 GCA_017462425.1 Clostridia bacterium
CGGAACCAAAGAAACCATTTACATTGAACAAACCGAAGATCAATATACTATTTGCTCCCGCACTACCTCCGAACAGGCGCAAACGGTATACGAGTTGTATACCAACTATAAAGATCCCGAGTATACGTCGAATACCCGTTTGAAATATATCCCCAACGCCTATTACGAGTATGCGCACGAGCAGCCTGAAACGGACTTCAACCATTACGTCGTAATCGATAACTCCAGAGGGTACTGGAATATGCTTTCCTTCTGGTTGTCCGAATCTCTTGGCAGCGGGGTTTTGCAAAACCTCGTATCCACCGACGACGCTTGTTATGAGTTTGTTGCGGATTTTAGAAAAGGGGAAGAATTTAATTTTTACTATACCATTCTTTCTCCCGATTTATCCACCGATTTACTGACGATTTCCGAGGCCGATTCAGGAATAAGCTTACAATTAAACGGATTTAAGGGCATACAGAGCGCGCGCTCTTGCGCAGAGTCGGACATTATTGACAGCGACGGCGACGTTGCCGGGCGGGATCTGGAAGTCGTCTTAACTAACGGCAACGTACTCTCTCCGGGCGATACCTTCTTAGACGGCGCCGTGACGTACGATTATACGGGCGTATTTCCCATGAATATAGGGGACGTATATTCGGGAGCAATGCAATTCAGCGTAGAGGGCGCAAGCGTAAAAGAGCGCTTGCAGACCTTGCAAGAGGTATTAAGCCCTCTGGGTATCACCGGTAAACACAGTATGTCCTCGGTTATCGAATACGCGCCCGAGGCGGTAACGCAGGCGCATAATTTCGGCTCTTATTACACTTGGAACGGACATTATTTCGATTCCTACGAGGGGATTTTAGACGGAATTAAGGTAGAACGTCAAAAATACGGCGTGTACGAGTCGGCGTATGCCGAGGCGGAAAAATTGCCCAAAGCAAGCCTTGGAGAAGGAGAAAACCTGCCCAACGGTTTAGATTTTGCGTCCGTTGCAGCGTTAACCGGCAACGCAAGCTACAAAGACGGCGCGCTTTCGGTGGAAAACCTTTCTCTTTCCGTGAACGATTTAACGCTCATTAAGGAAGGGGAGCGCTATCAGTTGGTGTTGGCGTTGGCAAAGAAAGAAGACGGCGAGCTTAAAGACAGCTTAGTAGTGCCCTTTGAAAATGCGTCGCCGACGATTGTGACGTATGCGGGGGAAGAGAGCGTTACCGTCACTCAAACGGCAACGTATACGCTCTCGGATAAATTGAGCTCGGGCGAGTACGCCGTGGTAGCGTATGCGGCAACGGCGGACGGTATTCGGGTAAGTCGGCTCAAAGAGCTTACGTTTACCGCCACGACGGAAGGCACGCTCGAATATACCGGCGCAAGCGTCAAAGCCACGTTAACCGCTGAAAACACGTTGCATTTCAACTATGAAATGAAAGTAGATTTATGGATAAGCGCCGACGAAGAAAAGCTTATCTATACCAAAGAGGAAATGACCTCCTTGCTTTTAACCTACGTACTCTCTTACGGTTATCCCATGGAAGAAAGCGTGTTAGAGCTTTACGACGAAACGTCGAAAACGGGCGTGGCGGCGCAGGAGGGAGAGCTTGCCTCCGGCGTTTACCGCTTGAAATATTACAGATTGCAAGGCGAAGAGAAAATGGAAGGCTACGTCTATTGCAGACTCCCTTAAAAAGTCAAAGAAATTCGCCCCCGAAAAAAATCGGGGGCGTTTTTAAATTAACTTATATTTTATTCACGCACTACGTTCTGCGGTTTATCCTCTAAAAACGCTTTCAAGTTTTCCGCCACCAGTACCTCTAACGCCTGCCTCGTTTCCTGCGGCAGCCAGGCGGCGTGCGGGGTAATCAAACAGTTCTCTATTCCCCGTAAAGGGCATTCTGCGCGCATAGGCTCCGCCGCCAACACGTCTAGGCACGCTCCCGCAATTTTTCCGCTCGTTAACGCCCAAGCCAAGTCGTTCTCGTCCACCAAGCCGCCACGCGCGGTATTGATGAGCATCGCCGTTGGCTTCATTCGAGAAAGGGTTTCACGGTTAATTATTTTTTCATTGCTCTCGTTCAACGGACAGTGCAGGCTCAAATAATCGCTTTTTTCAAACAGTTCTGTTAAGCCCACCTGTTCAAAGGGCGTATTTTCTATCTTGGAACGGTTGTGGAAGATGACGTGCATGCCCAAAGCGTCGGCAATTTTTGCCACTCGTCTACCGATATTCCCGTAGCCTAAAATCCCCAGCGTTTTGCCGTAAACCTCGTGCATGGGGTAGGCGTAATAGCAAAATCCCGTCGCCTTCAGCCAATCGCCCGCAGTTACCGACTGTAAATATTGCGGTAAAGCGCCTGCGGCGCTGAGCAGTAAAGCGATAGCGTGCTGCGCCACGGCGTTCGTGGAATAGCCCGGCGCATTGGTACAGGTAACGCCGTATTTTTTACAGGCGGCAAGGTCCACGTTATTATACCCGGTAGCAAATATCCCGATATATTTCAAATCGGGCAGACGGGAGATGACGTATTCGCTCATCTGCGTCTTATTCACCAAAACGGCAACGGCGCCCTTGCATACTTCAATCAACTCGTCGGCCGTCGTGGGGTTGGCGTAAACCACTTCGCCAAGCGCTTCTATATCCTGAAAACTAATATCGTCGTTAAAGGACACGGTCTGCATTCCAATCAAACAAATTTTACTCATGTACTCATTATAATACGCAACGAACAATTTTGCAAGTATTTTATAAAAATAATGTCATTGTCTTGACACCTGTCAACTTTTATTGTATAGTATACCCAACACCCCCTTTAGGGGGTGGCGCAAACTCAAGAGGATAATAACATGACCAAGGAAGAAAAAATAGCGCTTATTTTAAAATTAAAACAGGAAAAAAACGCCGTAATTTTAGCCCATTATTACGTAGCGGACGAATTACAGGCGATTGCCGACTACACGGGCGATTCCTTTTATTTAAGTCAAAGGGCGGCGGACTGTACGGCGGATATTATCGTATTCTGCGGCGTGCGGTTTTTGGGCGAGAGCGCAAAAATTCTTGCTCCCGATAAAACGGTTTACCTGCCTGCACCCACGGCAGACTGTCCCATGGCGCACATGGCAAGCGTAGAGGGGATTCAAAAAATGCGTAGCGAGGTGGAGGACTTGGCGGTGGTCTGCTACGTCAACTCCACGGCAGAGCTGAAGGCGTATTCGGACGTTTGCGTAACCTCTTCCAATGCGCTTAAAATCGTCAGGGGACTGAAAGAG
>JAFTRD010000015.1 GCA_017462425.1 Clostridia bacterium
GGCAATGGAAAGGCTTCGGGTATACGCCTCGGAGGTCGGGCATTTTTTAAGCTCCGTACGTAAGAGCGAGGAAATACTTTCTCTCTCCTCTTCTAAGAAGAATACGTCCGTTGCCGCTACGATATCCAAAGTATTCATCACGGGTAATCTATCGCCCGTAATCAAGTCGTACGGCTTGACGCTCTCTACCTCGTCGCCGAAGAAGTCCACTCGAACGGGATTCTCCTCGTTGACGGGGAAGATATCTAAAATATCACCACGGAGGGCAAAGGTACCCTTGCTTTCTATATTCTGTTCCCGTACGTAGCCCATAGATACCAAGCGCTCGGAAAGAGAGGAAAAATCGAACTCTTTGCCCGTTTCAAGGCGTAAAGACGGAATACGGCGGGGAAAGAGCTGAATGATAGAGTCGACGTCGGCGACCAGAATATCCGCACCGTTTTGAAATTGGTGGATTGCGTTGATACGGCGGAAGAGAGAATCTTTGGATAGAGCCGTCTTATACAAAAGCACCTCGTCCTTGGCTGAGAGAAGCGCAACCTTTTTGCCCGATAACGTACGGATGCTTTCCGACGCTTTTTTTGCCGTTTGCGCATCGGCGCAGATATAAACGGCCTGGCTTTCCACCAGAGAGGCTATCAAATATTTATGCGGATTGGATACGCCGAAAACCGCCGTAGGCGTGCCTCGGCGGAGTTCTTTTTGTAAATCGGGATATTCCCCTTTTAAATTGTGAAAGGTAAAAAAGTTTTTACGCAAGATAAATTACCCTGTAAAATAGTATTTTTTATCCGTTGTATTTGGTCATGGTAAGCTCGACGGAAAGACCGCCCGCAAGGGCCTTGGCGGCGTCGGACGCCCTGTCGAACGCCTGATAAAATAGATCGTCGTCGGCAGAACGGATGCGGGATAAGACGTAGTTGATAATGGGAATATCCACGTTTTCATCCTTTATGCCGATGCGGATACGGGTGAAGTTTTTCAGTCCCGTTTCACCGATAACGCTGCGCATACCGTTATGCGTACCTGCGCTACCCGAAGGACGAATACGGACGACGCCCTTTACAAGGTCGTAATCGTCGTAGATAACGCAAAGATTCTCCTCGGTCAGCTTGTACTTATTCAAAAGCTGTTTGACAGCCCTGCCGCTGTTGTTCATATAGGTCTGCGGTTTGGCGATAATAATTTTTTCACCCTTGATATACGCCTCGGCGACCAGCGCCTCACATTCTTTCTTTTTGAACCGCACACCCAGCTTTTCCGCCAATATATCTACGGTCATAAAACCCATATTATGAAAGGTATTTTCGTATTCCATGCCGTAATTTCCAAGTCCAACGATTAAATACATACCGTTTTTTTTACTCCTCTGACTCTTTTTGTGATTTTTTTAGCTTTTCCCGTTCACGCATATCGGAAAAGAACTTTGTGATAATGCCGGAGCATTTTTCTTGTAATACGCCGCCCTCGACTTCTACCGTATGATTTAAAAGATTTGCCGAGGAAAGCTCGTTCGTGAACGAACGTCCCTTCTGTTCGTAAGCGCCGAAATACAGCTTGTCTATCCGCGCGTTTAAAATTGCGCCCATACACATGGGACAAGGCTCTAACGTGACGTAAATTTCCGCACCCGGCAACCGCCAGCTGCCGAGTTTTTTACACGCCGCGTCGATTGCCATCATTTCGGCGTGCGCAGAGGCAAGCTGGGTTTTAAGGCGGCGGTTATATCCCCTGCCTATAATTTTACCCTCGTATACGACCACCGCGCCGATAGGCACTTCGCCTATTTTTAAGGCTCGCTCCGCCGCACGCAGAGCCGCTTTCATGTATTTTATCTTATCTTCCATGTTCGTTATCCCTCAGCACCAACGGGCGGAAAACTCCCGCACGGTGCATAAATTGCGTTCTAAAATATCCTCTAAATTCTTTTTATCCAAGGGGTGTTTCCCCTGCCCTACTTCAATGGTAAAAGCGGGAATTTTCAGCTTTTCAATGCACCAATCCTTATATCCACCCACGCTGCCCTCCGCCGTTTTTAACGGATAGCCGGTTAACGACGAGAGAATACAGGCAAGCCGCTTATCTCTTAGACAGCGCAAGAAAGGCTGGTGAAACTGCCAGTAAATTTCCTCGCCCATGGTGTGATAACTGACGGTATATTGCGGACAAACCTGCAAAGTGAAATCTCTGAGAGCCTTACTCTCGGGTTCGGAAAAAGGGTTGGTTCCGATATAATTTGCGGAATCGGGGAATTTTACGTTATATAGCCCCGTACCCCAACGGGCGTCGAAATTAACGTTTAAATCGACGGCGTTGGCATTGGCTTTCCAGAGCGAAAAGTTACCGCCGCCGTTGGCGCTTAGTAAAAGTCGGCGCCGCCATTCGCCTTTGACAATACCTATACCGCAGGTAGAGAGCATAGCGCCGTCGGGATTGGAGAGTGGAATAAACCAGACGCTGCCCAAGGCTACGCCCAAACGGATTTGTTCCAAAATAAGGTACGCCGTAATCCATTCCCGTGCGTGAATTGCGCCCTGTACGATACCGACGGGACAGCCCTTGCCCGATTGCAGGGCAAAAATAGGTCTGCCCAGAATGGATTTGCCGATAATTTTTTTATTGCCTTTATACGCCTTATAAAACTTCTCTACGTCCGAAAAAACACTCACACCGCAGTATATGAAATTTTTTCGGGTTCGGTGATTTATTCGGTGCTTTATTTATGGTATTCGCTGCCTGCGTTGATCATAAACGCACGGTAAATTTGTTCACAGAGAATGACCCGCATGAGCTGGTGCGGAAAGGTCATGTCCGAAAAGGAGAGAAGATAGTCCGCTCTGCTTTTCACCTCGTCGCAAAGCCCGTGGGAAGAGCCGATGACCAGGGAAATCTCCTTGCCCGCATCGACGAGAGATTTTATTTTTTTGGCTAATTTTTCGCTGGAAAGTTTTGTTCCTTCTATCGCCAAAGCGATAACGTAACCCTTTACGGCACGAAGAACGTCCTCGCCCTCCTCTTTTAACGTGGCACGCTCGGGAAGCTCTTTTACTTCCACGAGAGCAAAGCGGGAAAGGCGTTTTAAATATTCGTTTACAGCGTCACGGTAAAAGCTTTCCTTTATTTTTCCGATGACCACCAGACGGATCTTGAGCATATTTTTACGCTACCCCCAGCATTAAATTTGACAGCCACGTTATGACGCAAACGGCAATTCCTACCGAAGCAGTGAGAAGAAAGGGCGTTACGCTTTCGGTCTTTTTAGCGTTACCCGATTGATCAATAAAAATGAGATACACGAGGCTGCCCACAAGCGCTACGGCGGAAACAACGTAGAATATTGCGCCGCCAACGCCCGAAAAATCGTTGATGCCGAACGAGGAAAGCACGAGAATGAATGCGTTGTTCAAAAAGTGAGAAATTACGGTTGGCAGCACCGAATTTGCACGGATCGCCACTAAAGCAAACGCACAGCCGCAGCAGAATTGATATAGGGTCTGCGCAGGGTTTTGGTGATAGAGCGCAAACAGCGCCCCGCACAGCACGACTGCCACGGGCGTGGATAATTTTTTTAAGGGATGGAGCAAAAGCCCACGGAAAATACTCTCTTCAAAGATAGCCGGCAACAGCGCCACGACCAAAATTACCCAGACGATTCCGCCGCCTTCGAGCGAGGGAATTTGCATAGAGCTTTCATACCCCACGCTATCTTGCAGAAACTGAAGAAATAAGCCGTTGACCCAAGAGAGGGAGAAAAGTCCGAACTGAAGCACGATTGCAAGTAAAAAATACTGCCATTTCGCCCCCTGATACACCTCTTTGGGTTTAGCCTCCGTAAAGACGAAAAACAACGTCACGGCAAGAGCAAACGCAAGCTGGGGCAAAAGAAAACTGAAATACAAATACCAATCGGGGAAAGTTTCCCCCTCCGGCAAGGAAAAATCAATTGCCCTCAGTACGAAAGCGAATATGAGGCTGATGAGAAGGGTAAGCAGAATTGCGCCACTGTACAACACACCGGCCGATTGACCGTCGTATAAACTTTTACGTAATTTCGTCATATGGGTTATTATAACAAATTTTTCTCCTTTCGTAAATAAAATCGTCTGAAAAACTTTGCTTTTTTGAGAAATTTTTTATATAATAAAAACCGAGGTACGAAATATGAGAATGATAAATACGAAAGAAATAGAAAACTGCGTTTATCGCTTAGCCCTAAACGCAGGCGTCAGACTGATTCCCTCCTGTACTAAAGCTATGCAGGCTGCGTTAGACACGGAAAGCTCCCCTGCCTGTAAGTTTGCCTTGGATACGCTGCTGAAAAACGCCCAAGTGGCAGGTGAGGAAAAAATGCCCGTCTGTCAGGATACGGGTATGGCGGTAGTATTATTGGAAATAGGACAGGACGTTCGTTTGGAAGGCGAGCTTTTATCCGACGCCGTCAACGAAGGCGTGCGCCGTGCGTATAAGGACGGATATTTCAGAAAATCGGTCTGCGACCCTTTGACGAGAGTGAATACGGCGGATAATACCCCTGCCGTCGTGCATACGGAAATCGTTGCAGGGGATAAAATACACGTTACCTTCCTGCCCAAGGGCTTCGGCAGTGAAAATATGAGCAGACTGTATATGCTTACCCCCGCCAAGGGCGTGCAAGGCGTGATAGACAGTATCGTGGAAACGGTGAAAATTGCCGGCTCCCGTCCCTGTCCGCCCGTGTACGTAGGCGTGGGGATTGGCGGTAGCTTTGACACCTGCGCTTTCCTTGCCGAAAAGGCGTTGACGAGAGAAATAGGCTCGTTGAACGCACGTGAGGACGTAAAGGCGATTGAACAAGAGGCGTTAAAACGCATTAACGATTTATATATCGGCTGTCAGGGCTTCGGCGGAGATACCACCGCTTTGGGCGTGGCGTGCGAAATTGCGCCCACGCACATTGCAGGACTGCCCGTTGCCGTAAATATTCAATGCCACTGCGTACGTTGCGAAAAGGAGGTATTGTAAAACAAATGAAAAAATTGACTTTACCTTTGACGAAAGAACAAGTGAAAAACCTGCACGCAGGCGATTCGGTCCTACTCTCCGGTGTTATTTTAACCGCACGTGACTGCGCGCATAAGAGAATTTTTGAGTATCTGGATAAGGGCATGCCCCTACCCTTTGAGCTAAAGGACGCCACTATTTATTACGCAGGCCCTTGCCCTGCCAAGCCCGGGAAGGCAAGTGGCAGCTGCGGCCCCACCACCTCTGCCAGAATGGACAGCTTTGCAGCAAGACTATACGATTTGGGGCTTGGCTGCGCCATTGGTAAGGGCGAGATGTGCGAGGACGTACGTCAGGCGTTGATGCGTAATACCTGCTGTTATTTTGCCGCTCTCGGCGGCGCAGGCGCACTGTACGGCAATGCCATTCAAAAAAGCGAGTGTATTGCCTTTGAAGATTTATTGAGCGAGGCGGTGCATCGGTTGGAAGTGGTAGATTTCCCTGCCGTGGTCGCTATGGACTGTTACGGTAAAACCGTATATTAATTTAACGTTGAATTTATAAAAACGACGGGAACTGCCAAAAGCAATACCCGCCGTTTTTTTCTTTTATATTCAAGAGGAAAAATTAAACCATGGTTTCCAGTATCAGCTTGTCCGCAACCAGCGCGATAAATTCACTGTTGGTAGGCTTTTCCGTTCCGATATATACCCTTGCGCCGAAAATAGCGTTGATGACCTCTATTCTGCCACGGTTCCAAGCCACTTCTATTGCGTGACGGATGGCGCGCTCCACTTTACTTGCAGAGGTGGAATACTTTTCACCGATTTTCGGATATAACACCTTCGTAACGTTATTGATAACCTGAGGGTTCTCTACCGCCATTTTAATACCCTCTCTAAGATAATTATACCCTTTAATGTGCGGCGGAATTCCAATGGAGATGAAGATATTACTGATTTTCTCCTCCAACGTAGCGCTACGCTTAACGTGAGAAATATCCTTAAAGCTTTCCGTTTTATTACTCTCTTCCACGTATATTATTTCGTCCACTCGCTGTACGGCAATCTCCATGGAAAAAGGCTTCACAAGACAATATTTAGCGCCGTTTGACATAATTCTCCCGATTAAAGCGTCGTCCGTGGCAGCTACGATTATTACGCACGCCGTTTCCGTCCCCTTGACCGCCCCTAAAACACCAATGCCGTCCACGTTTTTCAAAAATAATTCACTGATAACCAAATCAGGCTTTAATTTTTCTATCATCATAACGCCCTCCGCTCCATCGTCGGATACCCCGCAAACGTTATAGCCGCCCTTCTCAAACGCCTCTACCAGCCGTTCTCTTAATTCCACGTTACTTTCTAAAATAACAATTTTCTTGTTTTTCATACCTTATCTCCCTGTATTTTTTAATGTGCACCTATTATAATACATTATTTTACAAAAGTAAATCATTATTGTACAGAATATTTGATATTATTTTAAATTATTTTGTCGAATATTGTAAAATAGTGCTTTTGGTGAAAAAATATGGATTGTTTAATAAAAAAGAATTTGGATTTCATTAGCGCCAGAGTAAAAAAAATACCCTGCAATAACTGCTTGCAGGGTATTTTTTAATTTATTGAATTAATATTTCTTCTCGAAGCTGTCGCAACAGGTGCATTGCTCTTTACTGCAACCGCAACCGACGTGAATGTGAGAAAGAGAGCAGTTTTTGCCTTCTACGTTAAACTTACATTCGTATACGTCGCAACCGATACTGGTATTAATATCCTGCATACATCAAACCTCCTTGTCTCTAAGAGTATACGCAAAATATAAAATTTTAAATGCAAGAGGATTGA
>JAFTRD010000165.1 GCA_017462425.1 Clostridia bacterium
ACATGGTCGTATTTAGCCTTATGAGATGGTCCTCATGTCTTCCGTCAGGATTCCTCGTGTCCCGACGTACTCCGGATTCCGCTAAACTCTTCGATAATGTCGGTTACAGGTCTGTCACCTCCTACGGATCGGCTTTCCAGCCGTATTCACCTATCATCTCAGATGCTTTTATCGCGGTCCTTACCCCAAAAGTATTACTACCTTTGGTTTGGGCTACTCCAATTTCGCTCGCCACTACTTTCGGAATCGTTTTTACTTTCTTTTCCTCCCGGTACTTAGATTTTTCAGTTCCCAGGGTTCCCCTCCTTACGCTATGAATTTACGTAAGAATAATACGCTGTTAACGTATTGAGTTTCCTCATTCGGATATCTGCGGATCATAGGATATGTGCTCCTCCCCACAGCTTTTCGCAGCTTGTCACGTCCTTCTTCGGCGCCATGTACCAAGGCATCCTCCGTATGCTCTTTGTAGCTTGATCTTTTCTACTCGTCTTCTTCTACAAAAATTCTACGTACAATCTTACTTACTTCTTTGTTAACTTCATTTTTCACTCGGCTAAAAGGTTCAGACTACTCTTTATACGTTTTCGTATTAACCATTTAGCTAAAAAAATTTCAGTTAGTTCTTGAAATTTGCCTTTTGTACTATTTTTTTCTTTTTATACTATAGCTATGCAGTTGTTAATCTTCCGTCTTTTTACTTCAAAAGAAGCATCTGTGTCCCTCTCGGGGCGACAGCTTATATATATTAGCATTATCCCCTTTTAAAGTCAAGCGTTTTTTTGAAGTTTTTTAAAATTTTTTTAATCTTTTTATTTCCTTTTTTTAGTATATGAAAAAAAGAAGAACTTTGTGCCATTCTTCTCTTTTTCTTATTCCTTATTATATTATATAATATATTCTTATCCTATCTTACCGACAGCCGGCGCAGGTTTTACAGTTGCCGCTGCACTTTTTGGTCGGTTTCCCCGTAGCTGAAAGCATTTCGCCCGAATAACTGCGCACGCAAGGGATTTTGCAGTCGGGGCAAAGAACTTGTTCGGTGAAACTTTTCACCAGCTCGTCAAACTCTTTACCGCAATCGGGGCATTTATACTGTAATAAGGGCATGCATAACTCCTTTTAATCCTTTTTAATATTTTTCCTGCCACGTACCCTTTTAATGGTCTTGTTGCTTTCAATTTTATTGGAGGCGGTGGTGCGGAAAATAACGATGCCAACGACGGCGGTAACCACTGCGGTCGCCGCTACGATGACCCAGAACCCCCACTCTGTTCCCTCAAACGGTACGGGGACGTTCATACCCCATAAACTTGCGATGAGGGTAGGCACGCTGATGATGAGCGTAACGATGGTTAAGAGCTTCATGACGACGTTCATGTTATTAGAAATGACCGAGGCAAAGGCGTCCATGGTATCCTTTAAGATATTGCGGTAAATGTTACACATTTCGATTGCCTGCGTATTTTCAATGATAACGTCTTCGTACAGATCCTGATATTCCTCTATATCGGTAACCGGTTTGAGTTTTTTCACCCGACCGTACACACGCATATTGGAAGAAAGCGAAGTGGAGAAATAAACCAAGGAATTTTCCAGTTCAAGCAGCTGAATGAGCTCTTTATTCTTCATGGAACGGTGCAATTCCGCCTGCACACGTAGGGATTTTTTATCGATTTGTCTAAGGTAGGAGAGGAATTTTTTAGCGTTGCCCATCATAAAGTTGAGCAAAAAGAATACGGGCTTGGACGTATCCGCCTTGATACGGTTGGAGATGAAGTCGCCCAAAATAGCGTTGCCGTGCAGAGAAACGGTGACGATACATTTCTCGTTGAAAATGATTGCGATAGGCAAGGTTTCGTAAGAGTCGCCCTCCTCCGTATCACGCATGATGGGGGTATCCACGAGGAACATGCTGTTGCCTTCGTCTATTTCGACACGGGCAGTTTCCTCTTCGTCGAGCGCTGCCTTTATCATTTCTTCGGGAATACCCGTTAAGGCGACGATATCCTCTACCTCGTCGTCCGTCGGGTTGATCATATCGACCCAACACTTTTCACGAAAACCTTGAAGTTGCGCCATGTACAGCTTTTCGTCCGTTTGAAAGAATTTTACCATACTCGCACTCTCCTTTGAATAGAATTTACCGTATTTCGGGAAATAAAAAACGCACGGAAACAACTTCCGTGCGTTAAAAATACCAAAACAAGTTTGGAGTATTTTTATAATTATTCGCGCGGAAGAATTTTATTTTCGTTCTTGCATGGATTGTCGGGAACGGCGTCCATTTTTGACTCCTCGAAAATTTAGTATTTTCATTATAAACCCAAAACCAAACTTTGGCAAGTGTTTGACGAAAAATTTTTCCGCTTTTTTTAATTTTAAATAACCGCCGTACCCGACAAGAAGCTGTCAAACAAGCCTTCCACGTCCACGCCCGTCTTTTTGAAACAAGAAATCATGTCCTCAGGCGTGGCGATTTGATGGGTATACTCCGCATAATAATTTTTCAGCCCGGCAAAAAACCGATTGTCGCCTATCCCCTCACGCAGAGCGTCAAACAGGAGCAAACCCTTGTTATAGGTCAGATTGACGTACTCGTACTCGCTGACGTACGTGCTTAAATTGCGGTTCATAGAGGTATTGCTTTCACCGAAAATCTGGTTATAGATACTGTAATACGCTTTATATTTGGTGAGCGCTGTATGAACGATACTCTCCCGTGTCAACCCGTACGATTCGTGCGTTTCGTAAAATAACAGGGTGGAATATTCACTCAAGCCCTCGTCCATCCAGGCGTATTCCTGTTGATTACTGCCCACGGCGGCGTACCACCACTGGTGCGCCGTTTCGTGTACGACGGTGTACAGATAATTTTCACGCTCTAATGCGTCGGAGAGAAGCACCATGCCGGGATATTCCATGCCGCCGTAACAAAAGCCCGTCTGCACCAAGGCGTAGCTGTCGTAAACATATTCGCCGAACGCTTCGGAGAAATACGAAAAAGCGTCACACGCCGTTTGCAAGGTGGACTGCGCCTCGGCGTCGTCATAATAATAATACGTAACGGGAATTCCGTTCACTTCCTTAGAGCATACCTCAAAACGGTTGCTGAGCGCAAAGGCAAAGTCCCTAGCCGAGGATAGGACGTAACGGTAGGTTACCTTTCCCTCTTTTTGCGAGGTTTTACCCAAAGCGGACGCTGCTACCGTGTACCCCGCCGGTACGGTGAGATATACGTCGTAATCGGCGCAGGCGCTGTAAAAGGGGTCGCCGTCCGAATAATATACGCACTCGTAATAGCCGTTGGGCTGGTCGTACACGCAGAGAACGGGATAAAAGTTGCCTACGTTTATCACGTTTTCGGTGATACCCGTGCGATGATTGATTTTTGCGAGGGTAACGGTGAATTTGATATTGATTTCCGCCCGTTCCTCGGGGAAGAGGGATTGCGTTAACGTGACGGAGAGAATATTCTCGTCCTCGCCGCAAACCTCCCAGCTTTCAGCGCCCGTAACCTCGGTGATGGAGATGTTGCCGTAGCTTTCCCCGTCGTAATAGGCAACGGAGCGGTAGACGGAAGAAACGGGCTCGTAGGTAGCCCCTTCACGGAAGGCGTTGGGGAAAAGATTGAATTTTAGAACGGAAATTTCGTTTTCCGTGGTATTGACGTAATTAAAATTCATATCCGCCGTGAGCGTACCCGTATCGGGCGCATATTCGGCGGCAATGGTATACTTGCAGAGCGATTGCTTGGGCGTACACCCAACGAACGTTACCGCCGTACAGAGAATAAAGACAGAGAGAAATAAACAAAACAGCTTTTTCATAATAAAAACAACCTCCCGAAGATGCTCGGTAGGTTATTTTATGTGCGTACAAGCTGAATAATGCTTATCGCGCGCTTTGGAATTGCTTATTTTTCAGAAAGCGTGAGATACCCGGCAGGGTCGACAATTTCGCCGCCCACGTACATTTCAAGATGCAAATGCGCCCCCGACTTATATTCATTGCCCGTAGGCTCGGCAACCTTTGCAATGACCTGACCCTGCGCAACCGTATCGCCTGCCTTCAGGGTTTCTACGGGGTCAACGTAACCGTAAACGACTTTGGTGCCGTCGTCCTTTAAAAGCACGATTTGCGTGCCGTGCAATACGTCGCCCGTATAAATGGACTCGACCGTTCCGTTGCATACGGCAAATACGTCGCTGCCCGCATCGGCGGATACGTCAATACCCACGTGCTCGTAATAGCAGTTGAGCGTGGAGTTGTAGAAGAAGCCCTGCTCGGTGATTACCGTCATGCTCTCTAAGGGATTGACAAACGATACGGTAGTACCTGCGTTTACGTCGCCGCCGGAATTATCGCCGGAGTTGTTCCCAGAGCCGCTGCCCGTCCCGTCTGAATTGCCGCCGGAATTATCCCCCGAGCCGTTGCCCGTGGGGGGATTGTTGTTATCCAGGGTAGGATTACCGCCGAAAATACCGTTGACCGCCAAGACGATGAGCACGATAATTGCCGCAAGCAATACCACGCTGGCACTGAGGATGCTATACAGCCACGCCTTTTTGCGTACCTTTACGCCGCTTTCCGTTTGTTGATTCTTTTTCATGATAAAGACCTCCGTTTTTTAAGACAAAATAAGTTTGACGATTAAATTGTTGACCGTAAGTTGCGCATTTATACGCAAAAGATAAAAATTTTTTTACCTTAAAATCCGCCGAAGATGAGCGGCGTACCCACCGCCGTCGAGGTTTGGCTTTGCGCTACGTGCAGATTGACGAGATATCCGCCCAGGCTAACGCCTTCCCCCAATAAAGGAGAATAACAGTAATAATTCACCACACCGCAAGCCGTTTCGCTGAACAAAAGCTCGGCGTCAAACGACTCGATAATCGTCGAAGGCGTGATTTCAGCCATTTCTTCGGTTTCGTCGGTTTCGACGGCTGAAGCGGTTTTATATACCGTACTTTCCCCAGTCAAAGAGGAGGATAAAATATACTTATAAATGGGCGCATAGGCGGGGCTGCACGTAACCGTTCTGGCTTGGGAAGAGGCGCTGTCGCAATAGAAGGTATACGTATCCCCTACCGTGAACGCCGTTTTCGTACCTGCCGCCGCAGGCAAGAGCAACAATCCTCCGACGAGTATGAATTTTAAGCCCAGACGTAACAATTTAAACATAAAAAAACCTCCCCGTAACAATTTGCCACGAAGAGGTTATTGACTGAATTTTTACCTTTTATTCGGAAAAAAGAGAACAAAAACTCAAAGGATTATTCCCAAGGGAGCGGTTCGCCGCCGAGGATATGAATGTGCAGGTGATGCACGGTTTGACCGGCGTTTTCACCCTGATTTACCACCAAGCGGAATCCGTCCGCCACCCCAAGCTCTTTTTTGAGCGCAGGAATTTTTTGCAGCGCGCGCTTGACGATTAAGGCACGGCTTTCGTCCATATCCTCCAAAAGCGCAAAATGCTCTTTGGGAATACACAGGCAGTGCACCTTGGCTCTGGGCGCAATGTCCTTGATGACGATAAGCTCGTCATCCTCGTACAATTTTGCCGAGGGGATTTGTCCCGCAATGATTTTACAGAATACGCAGTTATCCATTATAAATTTCTCCTATACATAAATCCGAAGATTTTTTATTTATCAATTTTATTTTACGTTTATGCGCCACTTTACCAAAAACGGCGACACGTATATAATTTTCCGTGTACCCGAAGGTCTGTCCGTCCTTATATTCCTCGGGTACGAAGGAAAAAATTTCGCCCAAAAATTTATCCGTATACTCGCTGCGGCATTTTTCCGCCAACGACATTAAACGCAGTTTTCGTTCCTCTTTGATAAACGGAATCAGCTGCGGTAGCTTTGCCGCCGGCGTACCCTCCCGAGGAGAGTAAACGAAACAATGTATCTGGGCAAAGCCTACCTCCCTGACGAGATTCAGACTGTCGATAAAATCTTCCTCCGTTTCGCCCGGGAATCCCACGATGATATCGGTAGTGATTGCCGCACGAGGGAAATAGCGGTAGATGAGCTTACATTTTTCGATATACT
>JAFTRD010000016.1 GCA_017462425.1 Clostridia bacterium
GAGGCTCTTTTTAACGCCCAATCCGCATACGACAAAGCCTAAAACTACCACGATTCCCATGGCTAAAATCTGTACCCAAGGGTCTGCCTGCATTTGTTGGAACATATCGGCAATCACGTTCGTCCCGGTTGCGTTTACAGCGTTTTCCACGTCCGTAAACTCACCCGTCAGCGCTTTAAAGAAATACAAAAGCAGCCAGCCCGATACCACGGTGTAAAACATCATCAAAATGATATTACCGATATAGGCAAAAATTCCGTGAATATGCCATTTGCTTCCTTTGGGTTCTAAGGCCTGATACAGTTTGGTCGGGCTTTTTTGGCTGGCTCTTCCCAACGAAAATTCCATGGTCATAATCGGTACGCCCATGAAAATAAGAAAAATCAAATAAATTAAAACGAAAAGTCCGCCACCGTACCGTCCCACCATCCAGGGAAATTTCCAGATGTTTCCAACGCCGATAGCGCACCCTGCGCTCAATAAAATAAACCCCAAACGACTGCCTAATTTTTCCCGTTTTTGTTCGTTTGAAACAAGGGTTGCGTTTTGATTTTCCATAATTTTACCTTCAACAAAAAAATGATTCAAGACGGTCTGTAAGCCGAGTTCTGTCGTGTACGGTCATCTATCTACGCCCGCCGTCACCGACGGGCTCTAGCGATATTCACGGATATTTTCGGGCGGGCAACCCTACGTGAAAATATCCCAATCTTGCATCGGACGGGGTTTACATGGCTCGGAACGTTACCGCCCCGACGGTGAGCTCTTACCTCGCCTTTCCATCCTTACCGTAAAAATTACGGCGGTTTATTTCTGTTGCACTTTCCTTAAAGTCGCCTTTACCTGCCGTTAGCAGGCGTCCTGCCCTATGATGCTCGGACTTTCCTCATGACGAAAAAAATTCGCCCCGCGACCGTATAACCGTCTTGAACCGTGTTTATTATAGCATATATTTTTAAAAAAGCATACAAAATTTTATCCAAAAATCAAAAATACCTGAATTTTCCGCTTTGGGGCATAGTACAAACTGTCTTTTTCATACCCTATACAATGCGAGGTGAAAGGGTATGATTTTTGAGTTTTTGTATACGCTGTTTTCCAAATTGGTCTTTTTCACGGGTGCGGTCGTGGGTAAAAATTCCTTTCCCAAGCCGCTCTCCAAGGAAGAGGAGGAGCGCTGTTTAAAGCTTGCCAAGGCAGTCAACAAGCAGGCAAAGGATACTTTGGTGCGGCACAACATGCGTCTGGTGGCGCATATCGTTAAAAAATACGCCGGGGCGGCGGAAACGGACGATTTAATTTCGGTTGGCTCTATCGGACTCATCAAGGCGATAAATACCTATGAAATCGGGCACGGTACCGCTCTTGCCAGCTACACCGCGCGTTGTATCGAAAATGAAATTTTAATGCTCATTCGAGCGAACAAAAAGCATAAGAGCACGCTCTCCCTTTCCGACCCCGTGGGCGTGGATAAGGAGGGGAACGAGCTTACCCTAATGGACTTACTCTTTGAAAAAGAGGACTGCGTGTTCGATAAGGTGGAGCGTGGAATGGTGCAGGAAAAATTCATTCGCCTCTTAAAAGAACATTTAAGCGAGCGGGAATACACCATTCTCTGCCTTCGCTACGGGTTAAAGGGGGGCGTACCGCTGCCGCAAAGAGAGGTGGCGAAGATGCTGGAAATTTCCCGTTCGTACATTTCCCGCATTGAAAAAAGGGCAATCGAAAAATTGCGGAAAATTTTGCGTCGGGACGATTTCTTTGTGTAACGAATAGGAGAAAAAAAGGAGAGAATATGGAAGAAATTTATTTGCTTTCGCACTTTGAATTTAACGGGATCAAGAGCTATCATCTGCCGCTGTGCGGATTTTCTTTAGCCGAGCGTGTGCATAGAAAATACCCATACGCTACCGTATATTTTGAACAAAAACGTGGAAGAAACGGGGAGGACTTACTGGGGCTTTCACTCAAAAACTTATCCGATTATCCCTTCGTGCGCAGGCGCTTGAACGAGGCGCATCTTTTAAACCTTTTGCGCAAAGGGGTGCTGATAGAGGATCTCGAAAGCGTGTACGTAGAGGAGGGAACGGAAATTGAAAAGGGCGTGGTTATTCGCCAGGGGAGCTATATAGAGAGCGGATGTTTTATCGGCGCAGGCAGTAAAATAGGTCCGTACGCTTACCTTCGTCGGGGGAGCTACGTGGGGAAAAATTGCCGTGTGGGCGACTTTACCGAAATGAAAAACGCCTCTCTGGGTGATGGCAGTAAAATGTCCCACCTTACGTACCTGGGCGATAGTGACGTGGGCAAGAACTGCAACATCGGTTGCGGGGTGGTGTTCGTCAATTACGACGGCAAGCAAAAGCGCCGCTCGTATATCGGCGATAACTGCTTTATCGGCAGTAATTGCAACCTCGTAGCGCCCGTAACCGTGGGCGACGGGGCGTACCTTGCCTGCGGCTCCACGCTCACTAAAGATCTCGAAGAGGGCGATTTTTGCATTGCCCGATCGAGGGAGACCGTCAAGCACGGTCGGGGAAAAGAATATTATCCTGAAAAGCAACCTTAAAAAAACCGTTACGAGGGCGAGGGGCGTCACCTCTCGCCTTTTTTCTTGCATAAAATACAGAGTTATTTCTTATTTTTTTGGTCTTGGAGGTGCGCTATGGGTGAATTTTTCGGTACGGACGGATTCCGAGGCGAGGCAAACGTGGAGCTTACCGCCCGTCACGCCTTTTCTTTGGGTTGTTTTCTGGCGGAATACTGTCTTGGACGGTTAACCGAGAGCGAGGGCTGCCGCATCGTCATCGGCAAAGACCCCCGCCGTTCCTCCTACACGCTGGAATACGCCTTGGCGTCGGGCATTACGGCGTGCGGCGCAAACGCCTATCTTCTGCACGTTACCACCACGCCGTCGGTAAGCTACGTCATTCGCGCGGAAGGGTTCGACTGCGGCGTTATGATTTCCGCCAGCCACAACGGCTATCGGGACAACGGCATTCAGCTTTTGGACGGGAACGGCGAAAAAATGAGCGAAGAGGTAATTGCTCTTGCCGAGGCGTATCTCAAAAGCTCTCCTCCGCCCGCCTTCGTCACGGGCGAAAAAATAGGCAGAACGGTGGATTACGCAGAGGGCAGAAACCGTTACATAGGCTATCTCATCTCGCTTTCCCGTTTTTCCTACCGTGGCGTAAAAGTAGGGCTGGACTGCGCCAACGGCAGCGCTTTTTCGGTTGCCGGCAGCGTGTTTAACGCTTTGGGCGCGCAGGTTTACTGCATCAACGCCGCGCCCAACGGACTGAATATCAATCAGGAATGTGGCAGTACGCACGCCGAAGTGCTTGCCTCGTTCGTCCGACAGCACTCCCTTGATATCGGCTTTGCCTTCGACGGCGATGCCGACCGCTGTATCTGCG
The DNA here is from genome assembly GCA_017462425.1 of Clostridia bacterium. Next base: position 3,417 of record JAFTRD010000016.1, read on the forward strand.
TGGACGAAAAGGGGAACGTTATAGACGGCGACGGTATTTTGTATATGAGCGCAAATTACCTGCAAAAATGCGGCGAGCTGGACGGGGATAAGGTAATCTGTACTCTCATGTCCAACAGTGCGCTGGAGCAGGCGTTGAGTGCGAGCGGCATTTCCTGCGAACGGGTGGCGGTAGGGGATAAATACGTGCACGAGCGCATGAATCAAACGGGCTCGGTGCTGGACGGCGAGCCGTCGGGGCACGTGATTTACGGCAAGTACGCCACCACGGGCGACGGTATTTTAACGGCGATCAAGGTCATGGAAATCATGCTGGGAGAAAAGAAAAAGGCCTCCCGTTTGACGTCAGGCTATACGCCCTATCCTCAAATTCTCGTCAACGTACCCGTTCGGGATAAGTCCGTCGCCTTTGCTCCCTGTGTGCGGGAATGTATGGAAAGGCTTACGAAAGAGCAACACGTAAAAATAATTTTAAGACCCTCGGGTACGGAAAACGTGGTTAGGATTTTTTGCGAAGGTGAGAAATTTTCCGACTGTAAAATAGCCTCTGCGCTTTTAAAGGACTGCGTTATCGGCGCGCAGCGGGAAACGGAGAATAAAAGGGAGGAGTAGGGCGTATGTGTGGAATTATTGCTTATACGGGCAATCGGCAGGCAGCCGGCTTGCTCTTTGACGGACTGAAAAAATTGGAATACAGAGGCTACGACTCCGCCGGTATTGCCGTTTTGAACGGGCAATACCTCTCCTGCGTCAAGCGTGTCGGTCGGGTATCCGCCATTTTAGATGCGTGCGAATTGCAGGGAAATTCGGGCGTGGGGCATACCAGATGGGCAACCCACGGCGGCGCAGAGGATAAAAACGCCCATCCGCATACTTGCGGTAAATTCACCGTCGTACATAACGGAATTATAGAGAACTACGCCTCTTTGCAGGAGTCGCTTTGCGACAGAGGTCATACCTTTTCCTCGGATACGGACAGCGAAACGGTGGCCCACCTGCTTTCCGAGTATTATCAGGGAGATTTTTTAAAAGCGGTAAAACGAACCGTAAACGATTTGAAGGGCTCGTTTGCGCTCTGTATTCTATGCAAGGATTCCCCCGAGCAGATCGTTTGCGTTCGGCAAAAAAGTCCGCTCATCGTCGGGTTCGACGCCACGGGCGCATACGCCGCCAGTGATATTCCGGCGCTCGGCGAGTGTAAAAAAATACGGATTCTTGCCGACGGAGAAATTGCTCTGTTACGAAAAAACGGTATACGGCTATTCGATTTTGCGCTTAATCCCAAGCCGCTTTCGTTCACAGACAACAGAGTAACGTCCTCACAGACGGATATGGGCGGATACAGCCATTATATGCTCAAGGAAATTTACGAGACGCCTTGCGCCGTTACGCATACCGCCGATGCGTTCGACGTAAGGTCGGCTGCAAAGCTCAAAGGGGAAGTCGGGCGTTTTTCCCACGCCTATATCGTCGGCTGCGGTACGGCGTACCACAGCGGCGTTACGGGCGCTTACCTTCTGGAAAAGGCGCTTAAAATTCCCGTTACGGCGGAGCTTGCCAGCGAATTTTGTTACCGCAAGCCGCTGCTTGGAAAGAATACGCTGGTCGTTGCGGTCAGTCAAAGCGGCGAAACGGCAGATACGCTTTCGGCGGTTCGGCTTGCCAAAAGACAGGGCGCACGGCTCGTCGTCATTACCAACGTAAGCTATTCCTCTCTTGCCGCTCTTGCCGATTATTGCTTCTTAACGCAGGCAGGCGTGGAGGTGGGGGTAGCTGCGACAAAAACGTACGCAGGGCAACTCACCGTCTTTTACGCCCTGAGTGCCTTTTTACAGGATAAATCGTATGCGTTTTTACCCAAGTTTCCCGTTTATTGCAGTAAAATTTTCAAAAAAAGCGAGCAAATAGAGTGTCTTGCCGCCAGCTTGGCTCGCACGCAGAACGTCTATTTTCTCGGTCGGGGATTGGACTACGCCTCGGCAATCGAGGGCAGCTTAAAGCTTCGGGAGGTGTCCTACATTGCCGGCGCAGGCTACGCCTCGGGCGAATTAAAGCACGGCAGTATTGCGCTTATGGATAAAAATGCGGTGGTTATTGCCCTCGTTACGCAAAAAACGCTCAAGGAAAAGAGCAAAAACGCCGTCAACGAGGTGCGTTCCCGTGGCGCAAGCGTCATTGCCGTTACGCCGTTTACGGATATTCCGTGCGAAAAAACGGTTTTACTGCCTGTCTGTCCGCAGAAATATTATCCGCTTCTCACCCAACTTCCCTTACAGCTCTTGGCGTACTATACCGCCGTCAAACGTGGGCTCAATCCCGACCGTCCTCGCAATTTAGCCAAGAGCGTTACGGTGGAATAATGCAACGAGAAATATAAAAAATAAAACGCCGAAGAACTAACGTTTATCGGCGTTTTTCTCCTGTGGTTCTTCTTTGATAACGGTGGGAATAAACTGTTTTGCAAACCTTCCCTTACCTCGGGTCAGAACGTAAAAATACCCGATCACCGAAAAGGCGAGCGCGCCGAAGAAGTTTAAAATTAAATCCTTCATGGTATCAAACAGTCCTATATCCAAAAATCCACCCTCCACGGCGGTTAAAATATTCCCCCCCGCATCGTACAGTACCGTTCGGGCTATATTTTCCACGGTAACCACTACGTTTTGTCTGCTCTCGTCCAGTATAACGCTGCGCACGGTATTGATAATGAAATCCTTTTGCATATCCGCTTTCATCACCGTATCCATAAAAAATTCAAAAAATTCCCATAATACGCCAACGGTCATGGAAAAGCAAAACGCCACCACCGTTAAAAATACCGGGGAGAGATTGATTTTTCTATTTTTTCGGATTAAAATATCAATGAGCGCAAAGCCGATTGCCGCGCATAAAAAACCGTTCAGCGTGTGCAATATACTGTCCCAAAGCGGAAAATTCACGTAAAAAGCGGCGGCTTCGCCCAGCATTTCCGAGCAAAAAATAAACAAAAGAATAATAATTTCCAGCGTGGCGGGCAATTCTATTCCAAATTCCTCTTCGACGAAAAAGGGGAGTAAAAATAACACCAGAGTCAAAACGCAGAAAAAAGCCGTTGCCCATTCGCCCCGCACCAGGGCAAATATCAAGGCAACGACCACTAAAATCCGAAGAAACAGGTACAGCCAAACGGTAGCCTTATGCTCCCTTGCCTGTCTATGCAGCCTTCGCCAAAGCGAGGGCGTTTTTTCTTTTTTTTCCTTTCCGTTTCAACATTATTACGCAGTATCTGCATTCTTCTTACGTATTATGCGAAAAAAGGGGGAGGAGGGGGAGCGCTAC
>JAFTRD010000166.1 GCA_017462425.1 Clostridia bacterium
ACAGTCGCAGACGATGATATCCTCACCGGATTCGAGCACTGTCATATTCTTGCCAATCTCACCGAGACCGCCAAGAGAAAAGACACGCAGCTTTGCGGTGCTCCTCTTTTCCGTTTGTTTTCTTTTTGCCATATTTTTATTCTCACGAAGAAGCCACCTATGTGGCTCTTTTTTCTTTCTTATTTAAATGAAAAATCCGATTATAAGGGCGACCGATGCGCCCGCAATGAAGGTCAGGATGGGAAGGATAAGTCCTCTTTTTCGGCGGCGTGGGCGAAATAGGTAAAAACATGACCGCCATCGAGTACGGTAACGACATCGTCGTCATCGATGTGGGCAATACCTTCCCCGATGAAGAAATGCCGGGCGTAGATTTAGTCGTGCCCGACGCTTCTTATCTCGTCGAACGCAAGGATAAAATCCGTGCCATTTTACTCACCCACGGTCACGAGGACCACATCGGCGGACTTGCTTACCTTTTGAAAGAGCTCAATCCTCATACACTGGTATACGGCACTAGACTTACCCTTGCTTTGGCGGACAATAAGATTCGTGAACACAGATTGCAAAATTTGGAGTTCCGTACGGTAACGCCGGGCAGTCAGGTAAAATTGGGTGCGTTTTCGGTGGAATTCGTCAACGTCAATCACTCCATTGCAGGCGCCGTGGCGCTGGCAATCCGCACGCCTTACGGCATTATTTACCACAGCGGCGATTTTAAAATAGACATGACTCCCGTTGCGGGCGACCCCATTGACCTCAATCGCATTGCCGAGCTGGGCAGAGAGGGGGTGCTTTTATACATGGCGGAATCCACCAATATCGAGCGCCCCGGCTATACCATGAGCGAAACGGTAGTGGGTACCACGCTCGATCATCTCTTTACCGAACACGCCTCCCGCAGGCTGGTCATTGCAACTTTTGCCTCCAACGTACACCGTTTACAGCAGATCATAGATTTGGCGGTCAAATACAAACGCCGTGTGGCGCTTTCGGGCAGAAGCATGCTCAACGTCGTGGAGGCGGCAACGAAAATCGGCGAGCTGCAAATTCCCGAGGGCGTCTTGGTGGACGTGGACAAGGCTAAAAATTTCTTCGATCGGGAAATCGTCATCGTATCCACGGGCTCGCAAGGCGAACCCATGAGCGCCCTTACCCGTATGGCGAGCGGCGAATTCAATAAAATCAATATCGGTGAAAACGATACCATCATCATCTCGGCAAACCCTATCCCCGGGAATGAGAAGATGGTTTACAGAGTTATCAATAACCTCTACAAAAAGGGCGCAACCGTCGTATACGAAAGTCTGGAAAAAATTCACGTTTCCGGTCACGCCTGTCGGGAAGAGCATAAAATTCTGCATACGCTGTTAAATCCTAAGTTTTTCGTACCCGTTCACGGCGAATACCGTCACTTAAAGCTACACGGCGAGCTGGCGCACCAGCTGGGCATGCCCCGCAACAATATCTTTTTGGCGGATATCGGCAACTGTATAGAAGTCACCGATACCACCCTCCGTCAAGGCGAAAGCTTCCCTGCCGGCGCTATGATTATCGACGGTACGGGTACGGAGGACTTTAACACCTCAGAGGTCATTCGTGACCGTAAAAGGCTTGCCTCCGAGGGCGTATTCGTCATCACCGTCATCGTCAGCGACGGCGCTTTGGTGGGCGAACCCAGAATTGAAAACGTGGGTATTTTATTCGGTGACGAGCGTGACTACGGAAAAGAAATTAAGGGCGTGGTAATGATCGCTATCATGCAATACGACTTACAAAACGGTAACAACGAGGGGCTTTCCAAGGCGATAGAAAAGATGCTCAAAGGCTATCTCTATAAGAAGACCAGACAGTCGCCGCTTATCCTCCCCGTCATCATGGAAATTTAAAATTATGAATACGAACAAAAGCTATACCGAAGGTTTGGTGTCAATGGAAATAGACGAGCGTATCCGTGATTTGCGTGCCAATGCGCTCTCTCGGCATATTCCCGTCATGGACGGGCAAACCTTACAATATCTTCTGGTGACGCTTGCCGCCGTCCGTCCGAAAAAAATACTGGAAATCGGTACGGCGGTGGGGCTGAGCGCAGCGGCAATGCTCACGGCTTGCCCCGATGCGCGCGTTACCACTATCGAAATAGACGAAGAGCGCTATATGGAGGCAAAGAAGAATTTATCCGATTTAGGACTTTTAAGCCGTGCTACCTGTCATTTGGGCGACGCAGGCGAAATTCTTGGAATGATGGACGCAAAATACGACTTTGTGTTTTTAGACGGACCCAAAGCGCAGTACCCCCGATATATGAGTGAGCTGAAACGCATGCTCGACAAGGGCGGTGTGGTCTTTGCGGACGACGTGCTCCTCTTCGGGTGGGTCAGCGGACAGACTCCCACGCCTGAAAAGCATACGCTATTCGTTAAAAAAATGCGGGAATATTTAGAAGATTTAACCAAAGACAAAGACTTCGTTACCAGCGTTATAGACGTAGGGGACGGCGTTGCTCTGTCGGTAAAGAGGTGAGAGTATGAAGGTAGAATTGTTAGCGCCTGCGGGCAATTATACAAAACTAAAAACGGCGCTTTTATACGGCGCCGACGCCGTGTACGTAGGCGGTAAAAGCTTTTCCCTTCGTTCGTTTGCCGATAATTTCTCTCTTGAGGAATTGCGCTCGGCAACTGAATATACGCACTCCCTCGGTAAAAAAATTTACGTCACCGTCAATATTTACGCCCGCAACGGCGATTTTGCCCAATTAAAGGACTATCTCGTATTTTTACAGGATATCGGAGTGGACGCCGTCCTCGTCAGCGATCCCGGCATTTTACAGCTCGTAAAAGAAGCTGCGCCCAAGCTTACCGTTCACCTCTCCACGCAGGCAAACACCACCAATCAATACGCCGTAAAGTTCTGGAAGGAACGTGGCGTTTCCCGTGTCGTACTGGCAAGAGAATTATCGGTGAAAGAAATAGAGGAAATTCATGCGTTCTGTCCCGATATGGAGCTGGAGGCCTTCGTGCACGGGGCTATGTGCATTTCGTACAGCGGCAGATGTCTGCTTTCCAATTATTTAGACGGCAGACCCTCCAACCGTGGCGCTTGCGTGCAGTCCTGCCGTTGGGGGTATGAAATCCGTCCCGTATCTCCCACGGAAAAAGAGGCGCTCTTACCCATAGAAGAGGACGCTCGGGGTACGTATATTCTCAACAGTAAAGATTTAAATCTCATCTCCCATTTAAAAACGCTGGAAAACGCAGGCGTGGTATCCTTTAAAATAGAAGGCCGTATGAAGAGCGAATATTACCTTGCGACGGTCATCAACGCTTACCGCCGTGCCATGGACGGCGAGGATATTGCGCTTTGTCAAGAGGAATTGAACAACGTTGCGCACCGTGCGTATACCACGGCGTATGCGTTTGGCGAGAACGATAATACGGTCAATTACGACGATACGCAAACCAAAGGCGACAGCGAATATATCGCAAACGTTTTAGGCTGGGAAAACGGTATTGCCACGGTGGAAATGCGCAACCGCTTTAAAACTGGCGACGTTTTAGAGGTTTTAAGTCCCACGGAAAATTTCGGTAAACGCTTTAGCGTAGGCGAGATTTTTGACAGTACGGGAAATGCAACCGACGATGCGAAGCTGGTGCAGGAGCGTTACGCTTTCCAAACGGATATTCCCCTGAAAACGGGTGATTTTTTAAGAAGAAAAAGATAAGCAAGATAAGGCTAAAAACACCCTCCCCCCGTTTTCTTCGTTGAAAAGACGAACGAAACGTCGTATGATTATCGTATGCTAAACAAAAGGAAATTCTTATGCTTATAGTTGCTTTAACGGCGCTTGGCGTCGGCGGCGCTACCGTTATCGGTGCACTCTTGGGTTTTTTATTTAAAAACGTTTCGCAAAAGTTCTCTAAAATCCTTTTGGCGTTTGCAGGCGGAATAATGCTTTCCGCCGCCGTCTTTGGATTGATACTTCCCTCTTTAGAATACGGCGGAAAGTTTAATCTTTTAATCACCGTGTTAGGAATTTTTGTGGGCGCGCTTTGTCTTAACCTTATAGATAAACTTACGCCTCACTTACACAAAATGATCGGCACGGATATTGAAGAACACAAATCGTCCAGTCTGAATAAAGTTTTGCTTTTCGTTATCGCCATCGCTATACACAACCTCCCGGAGGGTATCGCTGCGGGCGTGGGCTTTGGCGCTGACAATGAAAGCTACGGAATTTTAATCGCAATCGGTATCGCCCTACAAAATATCCCCGAAGGGATGGTTATTATCGCCCCGATGATAAACTCCGGCGTTTCCAAGAAAAAAACCTTTCTTATCGCCTCAATTACAGGCTTAATTGAAGTCGTCGGAACTTTTTTAGGCTACTTTGCAGTAAAAATTGCAACCATCATATTGCCGTTTGCTTTGGCGTTTGCAGGTGGAACGATGCTTTACGTCGTCAGCGACGAAATGATACCCGAAACGCACTCTGACGGGAACAAACGCGGAGTTACCTATTCACTTCTTATCGGGTTTTGCTTCATGCTTATTTTAGACGTTTTGTTAGGTTAATATAGTAGGTCTTTTTTATCTATTCAGGGCGTATAATAGAGGGATATGCGCAGCGCCTATATCTCTTTCAACAACGGTAAAAAATTTTTCCTTGAAATAGCGTTTATGTTCGGTGTAGGCGCTATTTTTATCGCAGTTATCGCTGTATCCTTTGCCACGTTTTTCATCGGCGTAGAGGAGTTTTCCGTCAACCGTACCTTTTATTTTTTAGTGCTTGACGCCAAGGAAGAAACGGTGGACGTACTCTCGCAGGATGCGTACGTAGGCGGTGGCGCAGGGTACGCCTTTACGTATAAAAGCGCGCATTACGTTGCGCTTGCCTCGTATCCCAGCGAAACGCAGGCGAAAACCGTGCAGGATACGCTTGAAAAAAAGGGAACGCAAACGAAAATTTTACCGTTAGAGCTGAATACGCTTTATTTTACCACCAAAGCGCAGCGTGAGAATAAAGCGCAGATAGAGGGTTGCGTGAATACGCTTTTGCAGTGCATAACGCTCCTTTATAACACGGCAAACGGCGTGGATACCGTGCAATATACGCAAAGGGAGGCACGTGCAATTATAAACGAATTACAGGCGGTTTTCAAAGAGTTAAGGCAAAATTCTCCACCGCAAACGGAGTCGCTTTTGGGCGGCGCAGAGAGAAAATGCCGTGAAATTACCGTAGGAATCGTTTACGCCAAGGATATACGCTACCTACAGCTTTTTCTTTCGGAGGGGCTGTATAATCTGCAAACGGTATTTGATAATTGATTGAAAAAAAATTACAAAACATACGCAAAAATGCTTGCTTTTTATTTTGGTTTTGCCTATAATAGAAAAGCATTCAATGCGCTACTATGGCTCAGTTGGTAGAGCAGCTGATTCGTAATCAGCAGGTCGCCGGTTCAAGTCCGGCTAGTAGCTCCAAAAAAAACGGTTGGGTTTATACCCGACCGTATTTTTTGCGCGCTACTAACCCCACGCTTGAAACGGAGGTTCAGAAAATTGGCGAAAAAGCCAATTTTCTTTGCCGAGGGTTCCCGCTTTTGCGGGAAACGGCAAGCCCCGGCTAGTAGCTCTTTTTGCTCAACGGTTTTTACCCGACCGTTTTTTTTTGCGTGTTACTAACCCCACG
>JAFTRD010000167.1 GCA_017462425.1 Clostridia bacterium
CGTGAAAAACAGCTCGCGGACGAGCAGGCGGAAGCGGATAAGCTTCTTCCGCCCGATCCCGAAGCGATTTTGGAAGTAAGACATTTAAAGAAACATTTTGTCCTCAAAAAGACGATCACGGGCAAGACTTTGTCCACGCTCAAAGCGGTGGACGACGTTTCGTTTAAGATCAAGCCTGGCGAAACGCTGGGGATTGTAGGCGAATCGGGCTGCGGGAAAACGACGATGGGCAGAACCATCTTAAAGCTTCACCAACCGACGGCTGGGCAGGTCTTTTTTGAAGGAAAGGACATTGCGGGATATAAGCCCAAAGAAATGCGTGCGCTTCGTACCAAGATGCAGATCGTCTTTCAGGATCCGTATTCTTCGCTTCCTCCCAGAAGCACGGTAGGAGATATTCTTGCCGAGCCCGTAAAGGTTCACGGAATAGTTCCGCACGAGCAGGTAAATGATTACGTTCTTAAGATAAGGGATCAATGTGGACTGCGCGACTATTATTACGAAAGATATCCGCACGAATTCTCGGGTGGTCAGCGTCAGCGGATTTGTATCGCAAGAGCGCTTGCCGTAAATCCTCAGTTCGTAGTGTGTGACGAGCCTGTTTCGGCTCGTGACGTATCTATTCAGGCGCAGATCATCAACCTTTTGAAGAAAATTCAGAAGGAGAGAGGACTTACGTATTTGTTTAGTTCGCACGATTTGTCGGTTGTAAAATACATTTCCGACAAGATTGGCGTAATGTATCTTGGTTCTATGGTAGAGTTTGGCGAAAAGGATAAGATTTTTGCTAATCCCTTACATCCGTACACCAACGCGTTGTTCTCGGCAGTTCCCAACCCCAACCCTGACGAAAAATCCAACAGAATTTTGCTTAAGGGAGATATTCCTTCCCCTGCGAACCCGCCTAAGGGCTGTAAATTCCACACTCGTTGTGACAAGTGTATGGATATTTGTAGTAAGTGCGCTCCTTTGTATAAGGAAATAGAAGACGGACACTTCTGCGCGTGTCACCTTTACAATACGCCCGAGGAAACGGAGGTAATGCTTGCTAAGTACGAGCAAGAAAATGCCCTCGCGGTTGAAGAGCAGGCAGAGGGAAAAGAGCAAAAATAAAACCCTTCTTTGAGAGGATAAAATGTCTAAAAACAAAAAGCAGAAAAAAGAAAATGTCGTGTATTACGACGACAATTCTACGATTGCCGATATGACGTACGTCACCAGGGACGGCAAGCCTAAGCCTAAAAAGCCGGTTCAGCCCGTTCCGCAAACCAGCAAGTGGCAAACTTATTGGTCTGCAGTAAAGATGATGTTTATACCAATGTGCGTCGTTTTGCTTGTTTTAGGCGTTATATATCTTCTTTTGAGGCTTATTTCCGGTAATTTGTTTTAACGGAAAAAGGAGTAACGATGAAAAAGACCATAAAATTTATTTTAGTTGTACTCACCGCGCTTTGTATGTTATTTGCCGTAGCGTGCAATAGCGGAGATGACAACAACAATAATAACAATCAAAATCAAGGTGGAGCAAACGCCGAGGTTACCAGAAACGAGTGGCACGACGCTCTTGATTTTGCCGACATAACCAATTATACCTGTACTCTTACGTATAGCAAAAACGGTTCGGATTATACCGCGACCGTAAAGCGCGCCGGTAACGATATTTACGTTACTTTGGCGGACGGATCGGAGCAGTATTTCGAATTGGTTAGCGGTGGCGCAAAGAAGTATGTAAAAGCAAACGGAAGCGCGGAGTGGACTGGCGAG
>JAFTRD010000168.1 GCA_017462425.1 Clostridia bacterium
CTTGCAGGCGGAATTTACGAGAAGAAGCCAAAAGTTGAAGGAATTGGAAAAGGAAGCGGAAGAGTGGAAGCGTAAAAACGGCACGGATGAAATGGGGGTGGAAAAGCTCCGTAAAAACGCCCGTGCGCACCGAGCTGCGGCGAAAGAGTTCGACGAGTTTATGTCGGACGTTGGGAAACCTGTTGTCGAGAACAGCGAAAAGGTAGGTGGGGATACGCTTGAACCGACTTTTGCAGAAGAAAGCGCCGAAAAAGCTCTTGAAGAAGCAGCCGTGTCGTCGGAGGCGGTAGCTTTGGAGGGGGTAACGAAAGAAGAGGCGGACGTAGTAGAGCAGGACGAAGGAATGGACGAGAAGGAAAGTATTTCTAATGACATGAAGTCGGTAGACGTGAAGGAAATATCGTCCGTCGCGCGTGGAGAGGAGAGTCTTTCTTCGGACGAGCTCTACAAAAAGGTTTGCCTTGACGAAGGCGTGCGGTTACGTGTGATTGGGGAGTATCTCTCCTCGCTCGGAAAAACAAACGTGCCGTTGACGCTTGGCGGAGTGACGGCTCCGCTGACACCGCCCAGACGTGCGCGCAGTATCGGGGCGGCAGGGTGTATGGCGTTGCAGTATTTCAAAGAGAGAATGGGCGACGCGAAATAACACGACCGTTTTTCGGAACGGAAAGGCAGGGCAGAGGAACGTGGGCAGGCATGACCTGCGGGCTACGACGCGGAAATCTGCACTGCGTAAGCGCAAAATAAATGATAGGCATTTAAGCCAAACAAAAAGGAGAAAAATTATATGGTTACGGTTACAACAGCAGACAACGCTTTAAAATCTTTTTATCTTGACGCAGTGACGGAATCTTTGAACATGAAAACCAATCCGTTCTTGGCGAGAATCCAGCATACGACGGCAGACGTTGTGGGCAAGGATATTAAAAAAACGGTAAAGGTCGGTTATAACGGCGGTATCGGCGCAGGTAGTGAAACGGGGGATCTTCCTACGGCTACGGCGAGCGATTACGTACAGTTTACCGCTACCTTGAAAAATCTTTACGGCACGATTGAAATTTCGGATAAAGCGCTCCGCGCGTCGGCTAACAATGAAGGCGCGTTTGTGAACTTGCTCAACGATGAAATGCAGTCCATGATTAAGAGCGCGTCTTTTAACTTTGGACGTATGCTTTTTGGCGACGGCACCGGCGTGGTTAGCGTGGTGACGGCAATTCCTCAAACCAACAAACTTGTATTGGAGAGTGTAAACGGTATCGTGGAGGGTATGCGACTTGATTTTTATACGCCGCTTGGTGAATTGAAAGATATGTGCGAAAATCGTCTTATCAGTCATGTGGACAGAGCGAAAAATATGATTACAGTCAGTGGGATTGAAATCAATAGCACAGTGCTCCCTATCGGTGGTAATGTGTATATTCACGGCTCTAAAGACCAGGAAATTACCGGCATTGAGGCGCTGTTCGCGGATAACAACACGCTTTACGGCGTGAATAAGGCCATGTCGGTTATGAGCGCGTACAAGATGGAGGAAGTTGGCGCTATTACGGAAAATATCATTCACAATGCGATTGATGAAATTGAAGAAGCATCGGGCAGTAAAATCAATTACATTGTTTGTTCCTGGGGTGTAAGACGTGCTTTAATGCAGTATTGTCGTGAAAATGATATTCCTCTTCCTGCCATTGAGGTGGACGGCGTGACGGCGCTCAGCTTTTACGGGATTCCCGTAGTGACGGATAGATTCTGTCCTAGCGGTACGATGTATTTGCTCAATACGGATGATTTTAAATTGTATCAGCTCTGTGATTGGCAGTGGTTGGAAGGCGAAGACGGGAAGATTTTGAAACAGGTACCCGGTAAGCCTGTGTATACGGCGACGCTCGTGAAGTATGCGGAATTGATGTGCGATCGTCCTTGCGGTCAAGGCAAGTTGTCGGGTATTACCGAAGCATAAGCCGAAAAAATAACGTCGGTTTTTAAGTGAGAGAGGGCACCCGTGTATGCGTTCAATGCAGAAACGGGTGCTTTTTCTAAACCGAAAAAGGAGGGTGAAATGAAGGTAAATGAGATCATCTTATCGGCGGCTTCGTTGATAGGTTACTATGAACAAGTGAAGGATTATATTGACGGGGAGGGTGAGGACGGCGCTACGGTAACGGAATTGCTGTTACGCTGTTTTAACCTGGTAGAGAATGAGTTGGCGCTGGATTATCTGCCGCTCGTGGCAGAGGAAGAAAAGGTGACGAATGCGGGGAAAATCGTTTATTCGGGGTTGAAGAACTCCATTGTGCGCATTATCAGGGTCACGGATGAGGAAGGTAACAGTATTGCGTATCAGGTGTTTCCCGATTATTTGATGACGCAGACGGGGAAAGTGCATATCGTATATTCGTATACGCCCACTCCTAAAACGATAGGGGACGA
>JAFTRD010000169.1 GCA_017462425.1 Clostridia bacterium
GAGGCTCTTCCGCCAGCGTAAACGAGGGGCGGTTGCCGTGCGAGCAGTCGCCGTATAAGGTAAACTGAGAAACGAGCAATACCTCGCCGCCCACGTCCTTGACGGATAAATTCATTTTTCCGTTCTCATCCTCAAAGATACGATGATTGGCTATTTTTTTAGCGATAGAAACGGCTTGGGCTTCGTTATCCCCTCTGCCGACGCCTAAAAATACCGTTAAGCCGAAAGGGATTTCACTGATAAGTGCGCCGTCTACACGCAAAGAGGTTTGTTTGGTGCGTTGAATGACTGCTTTCATAATACTGGATTGATATATTGATTCTTTCTATTTAAAACGCCAAAAAGCACGACGAAAAGCCGTGCTTTGGTGCATTTTTAAGTAAGGGGAGTAGTTGTTGACACGGCTCATATATTCGCCGGTACGGGTATCGATACGGATAACCTCACCCTCGTTGATGAACATGGGAACCTGCAATTCATAGCCCGTTTCTACCTTTGCTCTCTTCATAGCGTTGGTAGCGGTGTTGCCCTTAACGCCGGGATCGGCTTCGACAACCTGCAATTCCACGAAGTTTTCAGCCTCAACGGAGAACGCCTTGCCGTAGAGGAAACGTACGGTAACAACGTCGTTTTCCTTGATGAAGTTCAAAGCTTCTTCGCACTGATCCTTGGTGAGCTCGATGGTGTTGAATTCTTCGTCCATGAATACGTAGAACTCGCCGCCGTCGTAGTAAGAATAGGTCATCTTCATGGTTTCAACGTCAACCGTTTCCAATTTTGCGGTGGGGTTGAAGGTTTCGTTGGAAAGAACTTGTCCGGTTACAACGTTTTTGAGGGTGGTTCTTACGAACGCTGCGCCCTTACCGGGTTTTACGTGCTGGAAGTCGGTAACGGTGAATACACCGCTCTTATACTCGAACGTTGCGCCCTTTCTGATATCGCCTGCTAACATCTGTCCCATAATAAATTATGTCTCCTTATGTCTATTATTTTTTATTTTTATTTTTAAATTATTACTAATTCTTTATCCGTTTTGTGCATGAAGCTTACCGTTTTTCCGTCCTGTAAGGTCACGGTATCTTCAATACGGATACCCAGTTCCCCTTCGAGGTATACCCCCGGTTCGTTGGAAAAGACCATGCCGTTTTGAAATACCGTTTGGCTCAATCGGCTGAGTCTTGGTTCTTCGTGAATATTCAGTCCTATGCCGTGACCCAAAGAATGGGTAAAATATTGCGCTAAGTTTTTGCTTTTGAGATAGTCCCTTGCAAGGGCGTCGCCCTCTTTTCCCGTCATACCCGTACGGAAATTTTCCAAAAAAATGCGGTGCGCCGCAAGAACTTCTTGATATAATTTTTTAAACCGTTCGTGCTTTTTATCGTCGCCGAAGAGAAAGGTCCTGGTAATATCCGAACAGTAGCCGTTTACCTTACAGCCAAAGTCGATTAAAATTTCATCGCCGAAGCAAAGCTTTCTGTTCCCCGTCTGATGATGCGGCACGGAGGCGTTTGCGCCGAACGCTACGATGGTTTCAAACGAAGTTCCGTCCGCCCCCAGCATACGCATTTCATATTCCAAAAGCGCCGCTACCTCTCTCTCGCACATACCCTCTTTTATGTTGGGCAAAAGTTTTAAAAAAGCGTCCTCCGCAACGGCGCAAGCCCGGCGTATATAGGTTAGCTCTTGAGCCGTTTTCACCGCCATACAGGCGTTGAACGCAGGCGTGGCGTCCGTTAAGGTAACGCCCAAGCCTTCCAGCTTTTTATAATCGGGATAAGAGGTAAGCGCAAGGGGAATTGCTACGCTTTTATACTTTTTTAAAAGAACGCTCGCCCTGTTTTTTTCGTTTATCTCCTCTACGGAGATACCGTTACCCTTGTCTTCAAAAAACTTTTTTGCCGATTCTATATAGCGTGCGTCCGTGTACACGGTAACGCACTCTCTATCGGCAACGACGTAGCCGTCCTCGAAGGAAAAGCCCGTTAAATAGCGTTTGAGATAATCTACGGTGGTGTATACCGCCTCTGCATCGACTGA
>JAFTRD010000170.1 GCA_017462425.1 Clostridia bacterium
AGCCGAACGAGGTTTCGATGCCGCTGATGCCGAAAGCCGCTAAGTCGTATTCCACGTTCTTATCGTTTTCGTGGTGCGGGGCGTGGTCGGTAACGATGCAGTCGAGCGTGCCGTCCTTCAAGCCCTCTAAAATTGCCTGCTTGTCCTTTTCTTCACGAATGGGAGGATTTACCTTGGTATTGGTGGAGAAACTTGCGATAATATCGTCCGTTGCCGCATAGTAGTGCGGACAGGTTTCCGCCGTTACCTTGACGCCGTTTGCCTTGGCGTTACGGATTAACTGCACGCCGCTGTACGTGGAAACGTGACAGATATGCACGGGCACGTCCAGACTTTGCGCCAAGCAAATATCACGGGCGATAATAATATCCTCCGCTGCACGAGGGCTGCCCTTCAAACCCGTCAACGTGGAATTGTAGCCCTCGTTGACCACGCCGCCGTCTACCAGCGCCTTATCCTCGCAGTGGCAAAGACATTTCATCTCGAACCCCGAGGCGTATTCCATGGCAAGACGCATTAAACGGGAGTTTGCAACCGATACGCCGTCGTCGGAGATTGCCACGGCGCCCTCGGCTTTCATTTCACCGATATCGGCAAGCTGTTCGCCTTTTTCGCCCTTGGTAATCGCACCGATGGGACGGATTTTACAGAGGTTCACCTCCTCGCCACGGCGGCGGATATAGCCTACCACCGCTTTATTATCGGCAACGGGAGAAGTGTTGGGCATACAGCAAATCTGCGTGAAGCCGCCGTGCACCGCCGCCTTAGAGCCGCTTTCAATATCTTCCTTGTGTTCAAACCCCGGCTCTCTCAAATGCACGTGCATATCGATAAGTCCGGGGAAGGCGTGCAAGCCGGTTGCGTCGATAATTTCTTCATCCGCTATATCGATTTTTGCGCCGAGCTTTAAAATTTTACCCTCTTTTACCAGAATATCCCCCTCTTTTACACCGTCGGGGAGAACTATTTTTGCGTTCTTGATTAACATATATTCCTTATCTCCTTATTCTCTTGATTATACTTGATTTCTGTACTGCGTAATTAAGAAGAGTACCGCCATTCGCACGGCTACGCCGCTTAAAACCTGATCCAGAATATAGCTGGATTTATCGTCGATTAAGCTGCCCGTCAGCTCTACCCCTCTGTTGACCGGACCGGGATGCATAACGATTGCCGTGGGCTTGGCAAGGGAGTAGATATCCCGATTTACCCCGTAGAAGTGAGAATATTCGCTGAGGGACGGGAAGTTGCCCGCCTGCTGGCGCTCGAGCTGAATACGCAGCCCCATTACGACGTCGGCGCCCTCCACCGCCTCTTCACGGCTCTTACATAGCCTTGCGCCCATCAAATCGATACCCTTGGGGATAAGCGTTTGCGGTGCGTACATGGTAACTTCTGCGCCCAGCTTGGTAAGCCCGAACAGGTTGGATTTTGCCACACGGGAGTGGGAAATATCCCCTAAAATTGCCACCTTTAAGCCCTTGATTTTACCGAAATGCTCCTGCATGGTGCACATATCGAGTAGCGCTTGGGTGGGATGCTCGTTCATGCCGTCGCCGCCGTTGATGACGCTGGCTTTCACGTGCTTTGCCAGAAGATGCGGCGCACCCGCCATGGGATGACGCATGATGATAAAGTCGTTCTTCATCGCATCCAGCGTTTCACCCGTGTCGATAAGCGTTTCACCCTTTTTAACCGACGACGTGCCTGCCGCAATATTGATGCAGGTAGCTCCGAGGTATTTTACGGCAAGCTCGAAGGAAACACGGGTACGGGTGGAATTCTCGTAAAAGAGCGTCGTTGCCGTTTTACCCTGTAGGTGCGGCAGTTTTTTTATCCCCTGCCGTAAGAGCTTTTTCATGTTTGCCGCATGGTCTAAAATTTCAGAAATCTCCTCTGCGGAGAGGTCGTAAAGTCCGAGTAAATCTTTGCGTTTTAACATATTGCCTCCGTCGTTTTACCCAATTTTCGTAATGAAGAGCCTGTCCTCTTTGGCGTTTAGCTCCTCAAATTCCACTTGTATCCGTTCGGTTCTGGACGTGGGCACGTTTTTCCCCACGAAGTCGGCACGGACGGGCACTTCCCTGCCTCCCCTGTCCACCAGAACCAAAAGCTGTATCCCTTTGGGTCTGCCCATGGTGAACAGCCCCTCTATTGCCGCACGCACGCTTCTGCCCGTATGCAGAACGTCGTCGCACAGAACCACCGTTTTACCCGTAACGTCAAACCCGAAAGCGTTGACCGTTGCGTCGGGCACAAAAAAAGCGGAGATAAGATCGTCTCGGTACATACTGATATCAATGCCCGCGCAGGGAACTTCTGTGCCTTCCTGCTGGGCAAGATATTTTTGTATGCGTTTGGCTACGACCTCTCCGCCTCGTTTGATTCCCACCAGAACAACGTCGTCCAAGGTGGAATTGCGCTCCAGAATTTCGTGTGAAAGACGAATAACGGTGCGCCGTATTGCGTTTTTGTCCATAATTACCGTGTTGCTCATAGCTTTCTTCTCCGTTTTATAGCGTAAAAAAAGTCCTGCGTGTACGGTGATACACAGGACTCTTATAATAGCATTTTTATACTTGTAGTTCCGTCTTTTGGTATCTCCGTACCGTTGCGGCATCTCCGTACCGCTTTAAGCTATGCTTATTGTAGCACCGCAACCGACCTTTGTCAAGCGTTTGCGTTACAAAATTTTCTTTAATCTGAACCCCAGCTTATCGCAGGAGGTCAGGTAATATTTTACGCCGTTTTTTTCGCTTTCCAAGGGGTAATACATAGCGCCGTGAATATGCCCGAAAACGACGTGCTTTACGCCGTTCTCCTCAAAGAGCCTGCTGAACAGCGTGTCCTCTTTCTTGCCCGTAAACGGCGGATAATGAATCATGGCGATGATGACGTCGCCCGCCTGCTTTATTTTTTGCGCCTGCGCAAAGGCAAGGCGAAAACGCTCCGCCTCACGGCGGTAGATCTTTTCGTCTGTTTCCGCCGAATATTCGTTGCTTTCGGGACAAGTCCAGCCCCTCGAACCCACGAAGATATACCTATCTATCTTCACGCAGTCGTTTTGCAGGAAGAAAAAGGTATCGTCCGGCACACGGTCACGGATTTTGGTAATGCCGTTCCACCAGTAATCGTGATTGCCCCGAATGAAGATTTTTTTACCTTTCAACGCTTGCAGGGCGTACACGTCGTACATTCCCTCCTCCAGCTGCATTCCCCAGCTGATGTCGCCGGCAACGAGCACGACGTCGTCGTCAGTAACCTTGCTTTGCCAGTCTGATTTAATTTTTTCGAAGTGCCCTTCCCAGTTATCGCCGAATACGTTCATGGGTTTATCGGCTTTGCCCGAAAGGTGCAGGTCGGAAATTGCGTAAATATTCATACCGCTCAGTATATCACTTTTTTTGCGTTTTGTAAAGAATTTCCGAGCAATATACCCCTTTGAAACAAGCGTTATTGCATTGACAAAATAAAATTTTATGTGCTACAATATGTACGAGAAAAACTTGCGGAGAAAAGCAATGACGAGTACGCTGGTAATGGTTACCTACAATCGGCTGTCCCTACTAAAACAAACGCTGCAGGCGCATCTGGAGATGACGGTTCCTTTCGACGATATCGTTATCGTCAATAATTGCAGCACGGACGGAACGTACGAATATTTGGAAAACGTCATAAAAACGCACGCTCGGGTGCACGTTTTACATTCTAAAATAAACGCAGGCGGCGCAGGCGGATTTGCAACGGGTATGGCGTACGCCCTGGAAAATTTA
>JAFTRD010000171.1 GCA_017462425.1 Clostridia bacterium
AACCAATACGTAATCCAGTTTTTCTATTTCCAACGCTTCGAGGTAGTCCAGAATTGTTTCGTTATTTTCCCGTGTTCCGTTGCCGCCGTCTATCATCATCTTCTTCCCGTCCGGCAATTCTATCACCGTACAGTCACCCTGCCCCACGTCCACAAAATGCAGTGTCATTTCTCCCGCCTGCCAGCGCTTTTTGGGAAAAGTTTCGTCAGGTGAAGTTAAAAAGGGGTTGGGAAACAATCCGCTCACGTAAATAATCACGAGAAGAAGCAACGCAAACAATATGAAAATGCTGGTTTTTAGGGTTTTTCCTTTGTTTTTCTTTTTCTCTTTCTCTTTCATTTCGCTGTTTTTCTTTGGTTCTTCCGTTCTTCCGTATGAATTTTTCGTGGTTATTTATGCAATATTTCCGCAATTTTTTGCTTAATGACAGGCATTTGCTCCCTTGCGGTATGGTAGCCTATTTCGTATATCTCAATCAGCGACGCTTTGGTGGCGTCCAGGGGCGTATAGATACCCAGCGGCGGTCTTAGCATTACGTCGCACGCCGAATATCCACGGGTCAGCGCATTGGTCGCAGTTTTGATTTTTACCGTGGAATCGAGCGTGTCGGATAAAATACGGGTAAAGACGCTGTGCGGACGCAGCTCGCTCTCCTCCTCGCTGACGGCGTTTAAATCGACGCCGAGAATAAAATCGGCGCCACGTGCGCGTAAAACGTCGGCAGGAACGGGATTAGTGTACGCGCCGTCTATCAGCTCCCGACCCTCTATGCTGACGCTGTGAAAATAGGGCGGAACGGCGCTGGAAGCGGTGCAGGCTCTTGCCACGCTGCCCGATTGTAAAAGCACGCCTTCCATGTTTTCTTTATCCGTTGCCCAGGCGTAAAAGGGCTTGGAAAGATTGGAAAATTCTGCGTTGTGCAGGTAGCCGTTTAAAAATTCTTCAATGAACGCCATGTCCATATACGGGCGGAGATAGCGAACGTATTGTTTTAAACAGATATTGAGAACCACTTCTTTGAGTTCGTCCGTGGCGTAGCCGTACGCCTTCAATGCGCCGACGATACTGCCGATGCTGGTGCCTGCGTACCAATGAAACGTAATATTTTCTTCCTCTAAGGCTTTTAAAACGCCGAGATGAGCCATGCCTTTGGCGCCGCCCGAGCCAAACGCTACGGCAAGCACCTTCTTCTTTGGTGAGCGACGGGCAAACAGCCCTTTCAAAGTTTGAATAACGCTCAATTGATTCCCCCATTGATTTTTCGGAAAAAAGATGACACTTCCACCGATAATCCTTCAAGTATTATTGTACCGCAAAACGGCATAAAAGTAAACGTATTTTTATTCCATATTATATGTTTTTTATAAAAAAACAGTTCGACAAAACGCCGAACTGCCTTATTTTTTAATTTTTTTACACCTTTCCCGAACGGAAAATAAAGTTATCGTTTACGTAATCAATATGCACGGTTTCGCCCGCTTCTATACGTCCGGCTAAAATTTCCTCCGAAAGTCTGTCTTCGATACGCCTGCGAATGACACGTTTTAAAGGTCTTGCGCCGTACAGCTCGCTGTACCCCTCTTCCACCAGCTGCGCCCGTGCGGAGGGGCTGATGACCAGCTTTATCTCCCGATCGCTCAGACGCTTGGTGAGTCCTTCGATGAGCTTGCCGCAAATGACGCCCGCCTCCTCTTTATTGAGTCTGTGGAAGACGATAACGTCGTCTAATCGGTTTAAAAACTCAGGACGGAAGTGCGTTTTGAGCGCCTCGGTTATCTCCTCTTTCATTTGCTCGTAGCCGTCCCTCGCCTCGGAAGCGGCAAAGCCCAAGG
>JAFTRD010000172.1 GCA_017462425.1 Clostridia bacterium
TATAAGGGAAACCAACCTCGCAACCGTAATCGGTCTTAATAGGCGCGTAGATATGCGGCTCGTGCCCAAAGTTTCTCAAATGAGAAACAACGGTCAAAAAGTCCCCTGCTCCGTCAAACGTTTTTGTACGGCATTGCGAGTATTTAAAATTATACGTAGGGTGCTTATCTACCGAGTAACCACCCACGCAGTCCACGCCTTGAACATTTGGCTTTATATTCCAAATAACGGGGAACTCGTCCGTTTGATTTTGCGCCCACGTAAACCTACCGTACTGCATACGATCCGCCACGGCGTCGTATATAGCGATATATTGATTTTCTACCATCATAACGCTACGGTAACGGTAATAGGGCTGAGAATATTCCCCTGAGTTTACCCTTGCGTATTTGATAAAATCAAAGTCCATCAAAGGCTCGGTTAATTCATTTCTGCCCACCGATTTAAATTCGTGTCCAAAAATCACGCCGAAATTCGTACACGCCTGTACGTCGCCCTTATTCTCATCACCAACGTCCTCGGGCGCATGGTCGGTATATTTTTTGCGATTTGCGTAATAGTAAATTTCTCCGCAACCGCCACGGGCGGCTCTGCCCCAACGGTAGTTGGGTCCCTCGTCTAATTGCTGTAAAAATACAAGCATTTCCTCGTCGGTGTTGACGGCGTTACGCATCATATAGCCCAAGCCCGTATATTTACAAGAATATAAATTAGGCGGTGTTCCACCTTGATTTTTTGTATGAATGCGGTAAGAATCGTACTTCCAATGCGCCAACTTATCAAAAAGCCCATCGAAGTTCTCTTTCTTTCTATAATTATACAAGATATATTCGGACAGCAAGGGCTCGTAATAACGGCACATATCGGCAAGCTGAATCATTGTAGGAAAGAAGCCGTGCCCAAATTCACCGCCAAATTCTCCCGTACAGGAATGTGCGCCGTGCGGCATATACAGCCTACGCTCCTGTTTGTTCTCCACCGCCTGCATATTGACCAAAAGCTCAAGTAAAGGCTTGAAATGCTCGTACAATAAGGGCATTTCCCCACCCGTCGTATGATAAATTACCGCGCAGATTTCTACCGAATGTAGCATAGCGAACATATAACAGCCGATATTTTCAGTCCATCTGCCGCCAAGCGCATTCCATTTTTCTACGGCGGGACGGATATGATATTTCAAATTGCGCGCCATTGCCGTTTCGTATCTGGTCAACCAAGATTTATAAGCAGGGTGGCGTTTCCCTAAAATTGCCGCAAAAATCCCCACCGTACCCAATACGTCGGTCAAGAAGTTGGGATGCCCTGCGAGCAAAATATCAATCGGGAAAAAGTTTTCCTGCGATAATACGTAGCAAGTAAACGCCATTGCGGCGCGCGCATGGTCAAATTCCTCTTTCGTCATACGTGAAGCCGTCATATCGAAAATAGGCGCCCAGTCGTATATAAACGTTCGACAGCTTACGGGATCAAAAATTTCAAAACGGGCAAACCGCGTGCTGTATTCGTCTATCATTTTTAGCATATCCTCAGGGTTCGGTTTCCCTTTGCGCTGAACGAAGAAAGTACCCGTCGTCGTATCGGGCTTTACAGTATAATACTTGGGATATTCGTTTTGATCGTCCTCCCAGTAAAGAGCCCAGTCTTTAACCGAATTTAAGCTGACGTGGCTGTAATATTTAATATAATGCGTAAGCAAGGTATCCGCAGGCTTATCCGCGCACAAAATACACATAAACGCGCGCGTTTTTCCTTGCAACGGCGCAGTCCACTTATCCTCGTAAAGAATAAAACGCATATTTTTACTCGAATTGCAAATGGTATAATCTCCATCGTCGCAGGTCGGTAAATCGTGGAATAGAAAACCAAGCCACTCGCCCTTTTGTCTATCCTCGTACGCTACGCCCTTTTGGTCGCGCAAGCGTCCTCCGTCTGCGTGCGGAGCCATATAAAAAGGTAAGCTTCCGTCCTCTTTTAAGTAATCGTCTATTTTTTCCGCTCCACGCTCGGGCGCGAAACGGTATCTTGGAGTAAATCCGCCCCAAGCTGCCGTCAAAAGAGAGCCGTCTGCAATAAATTCTTGCATATTTTCGTAAATCTCTACGTAATCAAGCTCCGTTTTGACCTTTACCGTAAATATATATTTACTGCCGTCCGTAAACGTCAACGTCTTTTCTAACGCTTTTTCAATCGCTCCACCCGTTATCCGTTCCGTAACCGACAAAATTTTTTTCGTAGTTATTAAGGAAAACGTACAAAAAAGACCGTCTTGACGAACGATTTTCACCAAGCCGTTTTTTACGCTTTCCACGCAAAGGAAACCGTTATTCAAGCCCTCTTTCCCTAAAGGCGTTGACGGACTGTTCCCCTTTTTCCATTCAAACACATACTTTTCGTCGCGAGGCAAATCGCTTAAAATTTTCAGCGTATAGCCATCGTCCGTTTTTTCTGCCTGATACGGAATCTGCTCACCGTTTCTATATAAGGCATCTTCCCCCACAATGGGCATTTCCCCACGCTGTGAATAGGTGAGTACTGTTTGCGGCCAAGCATATGCTCTATGATTTAAATAATCTTTTAAGATAAAATTTTCCATAACGACCCCTCGCTTATTATCCTATATTTTTCACGATTTGTCAAGTTTTAGATAAACAAGCGACAAGGAGAGAGCTTTTTTGCCCTCTCCCGCGCCTTCATTACGAAAGAGTTTTCAACTCTTCA
>JAFTRD010000173.1 GCA_017462425.1 Clostridia bacterium
CAAGGCTTACTTTGAAATTAAGAAAGAAAATTATTAATTTGAATGGTAAAAATAAAACCTCTGTCTATATGGCAGAGGTTTTTTTATATACGTTATACTATTTTTTCAACATTCTCAGCATCAGCTTATAGCCGTCGGGGATATAGATGCCCGTGTTCAAAGCGTTGTCCTCGTCGTAGGCGGTAGCGCCGCAGTCCTGCTCCTCGTTGGAACGGTAAATCATATAGGGCACGGGGTCGGAGGTGTGCGTTTTAATCGCAATAGGCGTGGGGTGGTCGGGACAGACAAGCATGGTAAAATCCTCGCCCATGGCTTTAAATTCCTCCATTAAAGTCTTTACTACAACTTCGGAAATCTGTTCGATAGAGAAAATTTTACGCTTGATATCCCCGTGGTGTCCGCACTCGTCCGGACCCTCCATGTGAATATATACGAAATCCAAGCCCTCTTTCAGCGCCTTTGCCGCCGCTTTTGCCTTGCCTAAAAAGTCGGTATCCCAGTTGCCCGTAATGTTGGGTACGTCAATCTGCTGCATATTTGCCAGAATACCAATGCCTTTTACGAGGTCCACAGCGGAAATTACGCCGCCTTTCACGCCGAACTTCTCTTCAAAGTCCGCCAAAGCAGGCTTAGTGCCTTCGCCCCAAAGCCACATGGAGTTGGCGGGGTTCTTGCCCTCGGCAATACGCTTTTGGTTGACGGGGTGGTCCTTCAAAAGTCCATAAGACTTTTTCATGAGGGCGAGGTATTTTTCGCCCAAAACGCCGTCAGGTAAGTGCTCCTTTATCGGCTTGTCGGAAATATCGTGGGGAGGGGTAAGGGAAGTACCCGTTACGCCCTTATCCACCACCAAGCAATGGCGGTAGGAGATGCCGGGGTAGAGGGTAAGCTCCTCGTTATCCACGTAATTTTTTAAGTATTCGATCAGCTCTCTCGCCTCTTCCGTGGAAATTTCGCCTGCCGAGTAGTCGAGCATGCGCTTATCCTCGTAGTTCTCCTCGTCGGAGAGGGTAACCAAATTACAGCGCAACGTTACGTCGGTATCTTTCAGCTGAATACCGATGGAAACCGCCTCCAAAGGCGAACGCCCGGAGTAAAATTCCTTGGGGTTAAAGCCGAGTACGGACATATTCGCCACGTCGCTGCCCGGTTTCATGCCGTCGGGTACGGTTTTGCAAAGTCCCACCTCGCTCTTCTTCGCCAAAGCGTCAATGGTGGGCTTATTACTTGCTTGCAGGGTGGTTTTATCGCCGAGGACAGGGATTTTATAATCCGCCATGCCGTCGCCGAGTACTACAACGTATTTCATATTTTTTTTACCTCTTATGAGAATTTATTATTATTCGTTCAAATCCCAGTCAATGGGAGTAATGCCGTGAGAAGTGAGATATTCGTTGGTTTTAGAAAAGGGCTTGCTCCCGAAAAATCCGTTATACGCAGACAGGGGGGAGGGGTGCGCGCTTTCTATGATTAAATGCTTTCCCGTATCGATGAGCGGTTTTTTAGAACGCGCGTTTCCGCCCCAGAGAATGAATACGACGTTTTCTTTTTTCTCGCTGATCAGGCGTATGACGCTGTCGGTAAACCAGCTCCAGCCGCACTTGGAATGCGAATTGGCTTGGTGCTCTCTTACGCTCAGCGAGGTGTTTAAAAGTAACACGCCTTGCTTTGCCCATTGGGTTAAATTACCGCTTTTTGCAGGTGTAACGCCTATATCGGACTCTAATTCCTTATAAATATTCACCAGCGAGGGAGGCAGCTTTACGCCGTCCTGGACGGAAAAGCACAGCCCGTGCGCCTGGTTCGGTTCGTGGTAGGGGTCTTGTCCCAAAAGTACCGCCTTCAGCTCGTTCAAGGGGGTATAGCGGAAGCAGTTATATAGGTCGTACATATCCGGATATACCACGTAGTTGGAATATTCGTGTTTTAAAAATTCACGTATTTTTAAATACCGTTCGTCTGAAAAGAGGGGAGATAGCAGTTCGTCCCAGCCGCCGCCCAAGGGTTTCATTATAAGCCCTCCAACACGGTTAAATAGTCTTTACATTCCTTTAACGCAGCGTCTAAGTCGTGCTCTAAGTAGTTTCCGCATTCCTTTTTTTCGCTACCGGGAACGGCGGTAAATTCCAACGCTTTTTGAAAGGAGTCCTTCAAAAGTTTTAAAACGGCGTAGTATTCCATATTCACCGTCAATAGATAAAATCCCGTTCTGCAACCCATTGGACCAAAGTAAATTATGTCGTTTTTATGCTCGGAGTTGCGCAGCACCGTGGCGAGCATATGCTCTATGGAGTGCGCAGCCTTGGGGGAGACGTAGTCGCCTCCATTCGGCGTTTTCAAGCGTAAATCCCAAGTGGTAACGCCGTGCGCGTGCATATTGCGGTACAATCCCTTTTCCATTACGTCGTGGTCGAGCGAGAAGGAATGGATGCGGTTCATATTCTTTACGTCCACGTTACGCCTCCTTCATTGCCGCAAACAGCGCAGGGAAATGTTCGTGCAAATTATCCAATGCGCGCAGCTTATTTTGATTGTACTGCTCGAAGGAGGATACGTTGCCCGCCTTGTCGGAGATGGTCTTCCATAAATAACAGGGAGTTTTTGCGTGAATGGCAACCTGCGCAATCGCTCCGCCCTCCATTTCACGGATATCCGCCTGCATATAATCTTTAATCAACAGATGGTCTTGGGGATTGTCGTTGAATCTGTCGCCCGTGGCGAGCTTACGCAGGGGTAAAATATGTTCGGGTAAGGTGCAAACGGGCAGGTAGTTTTCGGTAAATTCGTCCAGCGTGCCTATCTTGGTATTGTTCAAGCCCGCCAAATCAAAGTCGTACTGCACGGCTTTTTCTATCTGGTAACAACCGGCAATTTCGGTGGTTTCGTAAATACCGCCCGCCACGCCGAAGTTGAGTAAAACGGTTGCGCTATATACGTCCAAGAGCATCTGCGCCCCGCTTGCGGCGTTTACCTTGCCCACGCCGCATACGACCAGCGCAATCTCCTTGCCGTGCGCCGTGCCGACGTATACTTTTTTACCGCAACGAATTTCCGTACGGGTTATCTGCATATCTTTCAATAAAATATCCGCCTCGCACTGCATTGCGATTACTGCGCCTATCATATCGTATTCTCCTGAAATTTTATTCTTTGCCTATTATATCAAACTTTGCGTAAGTAGGCAATAATTTATAATATATTTCTTCACTTCCGCTTGAAAAATTGAGCGGAAAGTTGTATACTGTTACAAAACGACTTCGCTGATTTCCGCCCGTTCTTTCGCTTCGGCGCACAGGGAATAAACGTATTTTCCTTCGGCAAGCGCTCCGATTTGTAATTTTACGGCAAGCGGCGTACCGTTCAATGCAAGCGTTCGGTGCGTATAGGTCAGCTTTTCATACAGGGCGGCTAAGGTTTTGCCGCAGTATTTTACGTAGCTCTCCTTTGCCGTCCAATGCGTTAAAAAATCGGGGAAAGAGGTAATTTCCGCTCTTTCTTCGGGGGCTAAACGGTTAAAAACGGCGGTATAATTGCCTGTTCGCTCGGTATCCTCCACGTCTAAGCCCACGGGCGTATCGCTCACGGCAACGGCGGTAAGTTTTCCGCTGTGGGAGATGGAAAAAAATACGGGATCGTCCTTGAAATACGGCTTTTTATGCTCCCCGTAGAAAAGGGGTTGCTCGCTTACGCCGTGGTACGTTTCAAGTACGTGGAATAAAAAAGCGTGTGAATCCGTTTTTTGTAAGGTGTAATACAGTTTCAACATAATTTTATTATAAAGGAGTAAGAAACAAATGTCAAGAGGGGAGATAGCCAAGGAATATTTTTCAAAGGGCTACAACTGCGCGCAGGCGGTATTGCTGGCGTTTGAGGACGTCGTGGGGCTGGACAGAGCCTCGCTGTTAAAAATCACCCTGCCCTTCGGCGGCGGTATGGGCAGGCTACGCTTAACCTGCGGCGCCGTTTCGGGTATGGTAATGGCGCTGGGGCTTATCACGGGCACGTCGGAGATAAACGGACAGGCAAAATCGGCGCAATACGCCGCCGTACAGGAGCTTGTAAAGCGTTTTACGGTGCAAAACGGCTCGATTATCTGCGGTGAGCTGTTGACGGGGACGGGCGTGCACACGGACACTGCGCCCAACGCCGAGCCTCGTACGCAGGGGTATTATAAAAAGCGCCCCTGCGCCGATCTGTGCTACGACGCCGCTCAAATTTTAGAAGAATATTTGAAGAAAAAAGAGATGTTAAAATAAATTCAATATAAAGAAATAAAGCCCTC
>JAFTRD010000174.1 GCA_017462425.1 Clostridia bacterium
GTATCTGAAACCGATTCAACCAGGAGAAATTAAATTCATACCGTTGGATATTCCCAAGAAAGGGGGTGCGGACGATGATCAGTAAGCTTTCTTTGTGTGCAGACATACTCACGCTTTTATTCTTTACATATGGGATTGGATATGCAATTTACGAAACGGTCAGGGAGCGCAGAGAATCCGAAGTGATTTTTCAGGGGCTACGTGCGATCGGCAGAACGGACAAGAATGGTCGGCCTGTGTACGAAGGCGATATTATCGAGTATCATATCGTTTTCCCGCATGAAGAAGATGTTTTTGAGAAATCGGAAATTGTATGGGACGACGAAGTGTGCGCTTTTTTATGCCAAGCAATAAATAGACCTAACGTGAAATTTGATATGCCCTCGCAGGATGATTTTGACAAGTATATCGAAGTGATTGCGAACCGTTGGGATCCAGTTGAAACGTGGAGGTCGGCGCAATGAAAATTCGAATAATGGGAACGCGTAGCGAGTGTGAAGTTGCGCAAGGATATTATTCTGCGCTGGAAAAGGACGCTAATGTGAAACGGGTAACGGTGAGCGGCTTATATCCGAATCGTGGCAGCACGACGGAATTTAGGGTATACGTAGAGGTCGAATATTATTCGGATATTTTGGAAACGGCAACGGCGCAGTTGCCTATGCCTTCGCCCGGGATGAGGAGCGGGAGGATGCGGCGATGAAAAAAACAATTAGCTGCGCTCTCCCCGGGCAGATGACGTTGGAGGAAATTGAATTGCAAACGTTGCAACCTAAGCGTAGCGGTTCACAACAGAAAGCGCTGCTTAAGGTAAACGAAAAGAACTGTCGGAGGGCAGTGGCGGAAAAGTTTTCCGTCTCTCCTGGCTGTGTGGCGGTCGTGGATTGGTGCTGGTGTAAAGTCGACAAATTGCTTTGTGTTAGAGCGTACGTGCAACGGGTAGAGCATCTAGTTCAGTACAAAGGCGGCTTTGCAGATCCAACGCCGAAGGTGTGGAAGGTATTAGATTAAGGGGTCAGATGGAAAAGAAAATAAAAGCGATTCAGAAGAAAATCGAAAATAAAAGAATGCGCTTTGAAAAAAGGTGCATGGGGTGGTTATTAAGATACATGAACAAAGTGCGCGACATTGTAGACGGATTGTCCATGAGCGAATATACAACTGAGCAGGGGCAGACGTTGGAAGAGATTGCGTACAAGCTTGAAAATGCAGAGGCATACGCGACGGACATGATCGCGTGCATGTTTCAGGCGGAAACGGCAAAAGCGTTTAAGACAAAAACAGACGGTAACGAACTGTAGTTTTCATATTTTTACCTCCTTATTGTAGCGGCATAATGGACGATACGTCGCACGGTTGAACCGTAACGTCTCCGTTTGATCGGGCGGCCCTTCGTTAACGAAGGGGAATAAAAAGGCCGATCACCAACAGCCCACGATGTGGTTAGGTCCACGTTGTTGGTCATCATTATCCCCCTTATCACGGATCCACGTTCCGGAAAAGGGCGTGGATCTGTTTGGGGGATTTTGGAAAGTATGATGGGGGAACAACGAAAAAATAACCGCGAAAGCGGATAAAAGGAGAAAAACATCATGGCAAAAAGAAAGGCAAAAAGAACGGCAAAAAAACAGTCGGGTGGTGTGAAGACACTGAAATACATCGCAATCGCGTTAGTGGCGCTTGTTGCCTGCGGCGCATGTTATAGCGCGGTGCAGCATTTCAAACAAGACGAAGACACGTCAGACGTGAAGACGTTGGTGGCGCAGGATTACGAACGTTGTGCTTTGGACGATACGACGGGTGTGGCTGCTGAAGAAGATCAGAGCGCTCTTTCCACGTCGGGTTTTTATAATTTAGACGGGCTGAAGATTACGCTGGCAAAAGACGCGACGATCAAGTATCAGGTAAACTACTATGATGAAGAGTATGCATTCCTGGGCGTAGATACGTTGGAGGAAGATTTTGGCGAGGAGCAGGCAAAAACCGCGAAAGAAATCGGGGCGAAGTACGTGAAGATCGAAATTATTCCCACAGATGACGAAGACGGCGTAATATCCGCGTTGGAGAAGAGTACGTACGTTAAACAGTTGACGGTAGAGATTTCAACTGCGACGGCAGAGGAAGAAACCGAAAACGAGGAAGAATCGGCGGAGAGCACGGAAACGAGTTCTGCGGCGTAAGGCAGGTGTGATATGAGTAAAAGTACAAGTTTTGGCGGTTTCCTTTGTACCGTCTTAGCGGTTATTGTTGGTTGTGGGGCAGCTATTGGATTAAAGCAGTATTTTGATAAAGACGAGAGTGCAACGTCGGATGGCGAGAGTAGCTCTTCTACGGAGCTGGAAAGCACCGATAGCGAGAACGGCTTTTCCACGGAGCTGGAAAGCACAGAGCACGTACAGCTGTTCGCAGTAACGCCGCTTATGGCAACGGTAGGTAGTAATTACGTAAGTCAGACGTTGAAAGCTGTTGTATATCCCGAAACGGCAGAGAATAAGCAAGTGGATTGGAGCGTTGCGTGGGCAGACACTTCTAATACCGCAAACGTAACGGATTACGTAACGGTCACGCCGAGTTCGGACGGCAGTACAACCGCAACGGTAACCTGTTACCAAGCCTTTACAGGTAATATTGTGGTAATGGTAACGACGCGTGAAAGCGGTTATACGGCAAGTTGCGTTGTCAAATTCGTTGGTATACCCACGGAAATGAACGTAACGACAGAGCTTTCTGTCCAAGACGGTGCTTATCATTTGGGTATAGGCGAAACGTATACGTTTAACGTGGCTTTGGATAATCCTTTCCACAGCGTTGGCGCAGATTACCAAAACGTAACGGCGACGTTACACGGCGTTGGTGAGGTAGTGTTATGTGATAAAGTAGGCAATGTTTGGCAAGAGTCTTCTGCTAAAGAGTGTTCGTTAGATACTTTAAAGGATAATTTTCTTACAATTAATTACGAAAACGGCGTACTGACAGTAACGACGTTAAAGACGATTGAGAGTTATTATAAGGCAGTAAGCTTTAATGGTATAACTTTGTGGTATATCGAACATTTCAAAGAATTTGTCACGGATTGCTATTTTACGGTAACGTTGCAAGAAGAGTTATCGGGGATTGAGCAGA
>JAFTRD010000175.1 GCA_017462425.1 Clostridia bacterium
ACGGATACGGCTTACGCCCCTCAGGAATTGAATTTTGCGAAGGGAATAACGGCAAAATACCTCCCCGAGGGTATGACGGCAGAGGTGAAAATTACCAAACTCGTAGCCGATGCCGCCACCGTTAAAAATAAAATATTGCAAATTCTTTCTTCCTCCTCGCCTGCGGCAGCGGCGTTCATTCGCCCCGAGGACGTGGAGGTGGTAATGGACGGAACGGGCGCAAGGTTCTGCCTGGACGTAAGCAAGGAAGAAAAACGGCTTCTGCGTACCGGCGAAATTTTAGACGCAATCACCGTAGGACTGCATAAGAGCTTTTGCGGTAACTACGTAGGCGCTATCCGTGAAACGGATAAAGAAACTCCCGTGCTGGACGAGGAGGAAAAGCCGGAGGAAGAGCCGGAATTAGAGGAAGTTTTACTTCCACGCACCTTCCCCGTAGTGGATTACGCCTCTCTCGACGGCGGCGAAAAGCCCACGCGCGCTACTTATATGGCAGATTGCAATCAAGAGAGCGACAATGTAACCGTCTGCGGAGAAATCGTACTGGTGCAGGAAAAACAGACGGGCAAGGGCAAACCGTTCTTCGTGTTTACGCTCTCCGACGGCACGGCACGTATGCGTGTCACGTATTTTTCCAAACAGGCTACGTTGGAAAAGATCCGTGCGCTGAGCGTGGGGGATAAAATCGTTTGCAGCGGCGCAAACGAGCGCTACAACGGCAGTCTTTCGTATAACGCCAAACGCATCAATAAGGGCGCTATGCCCGCCGATTTTACAATAGAGGAACGGGAAATGAAGAAGGCGCCTTTGTTCTATCACACCGTCCGTCCGGAGCCCTGTCAGGATTTTACGCAGACCAATTTATTCGTAAAAGACGTCTTGCCTCCCGCCTTGACGGAACACGAGTTCGTGGTATTCGATTTAGAAACCACGGGGCTCAATAATACTCCGGTAGGCGGCGTAATGGACAGTATTATCGAAATCGGCGCAGTCAAAATTAAAAACGGCGAAATTTTTGAAAAGTTTTCTTCTTTCGTTGCGTGCGAAAAGAAGCTCTCGGCGGAAATTATAAAGCTGACGGGCATCACCGACCAAATGCTGGTAGGCGCGCCCGATATCAAAAAAGTAATTCCCGATTTTTATAAATTCTGCGACGGCTGTCTGTTGGTCGGGCATAACGTTACCTTCGACTACCGTTTCGTGGAGTTTTACGCCAACAAAGAGCGCTATTCCTTCACCCAACGCCGCTTCGATACGCTCACCTTAGGTCAGGAGCTTTTGCGCCTGCCCAACTATAAGCTCAATACGCTGGCGGACTATTACGGCATTTCTTTCAACCATCACCGTGCATACGACGATGCTTTGACTACGGCGAAAATCTTTATCGAGCTTATAAAGCAGAGAAAATCCCTGCCGAATTACTAAAAATTGTCAAAATTTATTAAAAATGCTTGCAATTTTACGTTGGGTATGATATAGTATAAGAGTACTTAATAATTATTGATTATTGAGAGCGGCTATTGTAGCCGCTCTCAATTGCATAAATAACGGAGGTAGAATTTGAATATAAAACCGCTGAGTGAAATTCGTACGCTTTTGGAAGAAATTGCAGCGCCCATGGGCATTGAGCTGGTAGACGTAGAATTTAAGCAGGGAAAATCGCCCGTGCTGACGGTGTATATCGATACGGAAACGGGCGTGGATCTGGATACCTGTGAAAAGTATCACCGTGCCATAGACGCGCCTTTAGACGAGCTGGATCCTACCTTCGGCGGTGCGTATACCCTGAACGTATCCAGTCCGGGACTGGACAGACCGCTTAAAACCGAGCGTGACTTTGCCCGTGTACAGGGACAAAAGGTAGAAGTCAAGCTCTATGCGCCCGTCATGGGTAAGAAGTATTTTGAGGGAACGCTGATTGCGTTTGACGCCAACACCGTTACCGTTTGCGTGGAAGAAAAGGGCGTTACGCAGGAGTATAAATTCTCTCTCACGCAGATAGCCAAAATGAACCGCGCTATCGAATTTATTTAAATTTACGAAAAAAAATATATAATCATTTAGGAGATAAAGTATGATTAACAAGGATTTCTTTGCGGCTTTGGAAGAACTGGAAGAGCAAAAGGGAATTAAGAAAGAAATTTTTATCGAGGCGCTTCAGAACGCTCTGGCGGCTGCTTACAGAAAGCAGTATATCGGTAAAAACGGCAAAGTAGAAGTAAAGCTTAACCCCGAAAAGGGTTCTATTAAGTTCTTTGCTCAGCGCACCGTCGTAGAAGAAGTGCTGGATAAGGACAGCGAAATTTCTTTGGAAGAGGCGCGTGAAATTAAGGCGTCCGCCAAGATCGGCGACGTACTCCGTGA
>JAFTRD010000176.1 GCA_017462425.1 Clostridia bacterium
ATTCCCATAAAATCACCTCGTATTCTGTAATAATTAATTTATTCCTTATTATATCATTTCTTGCGCTTGGTGTCAAGTATATTCGTATTCTCACGGTATTTGCAAGAATAAAAAAGGACCGTTCCCATATAAAAGAACGGTCTTTTTTTATACCAAGTCGTTTTCATTATTTCTTTATCCACGTGGTAACGTTCAGCGCCACCAAAATAGGGTATATCTCCAATCTGCCCAAAAGCATGGCAACGGATAAAATTATCTTGGAGAAAGGGGAATAGATTGCGTAGCTTTCCATAGGTCCTACCAAGGCAAAGCCGGGGCCTATATTGTTAAAGCAAGAGGCGGCTGCGGAAAAGTTGGTTTCCATCGCATACGTCGGGTCTATGCCTGTATCCAAAGATAAAAGTAAGAATATACAGAGGAAGATGAAGACGTAAACGGTCAGGTACGAGCTTACTCCGTTTAACGTTTCTTCGTCCAGTCTCTTTCCCTCAAATTTAACCACTCTGGCGGTGCGGGGGTGAATTACGCATTTCAGGTCGTTGATAATTTTTTTAACGAGAATCATAATTCTCGAAATTTTAAATCCGCCGCCCGTAGAGCCTGCGCAGGCGCCGGTAAACATAAGCAGCAATAAAACCGCCCGAGCCATTGCCGACCATTCCGCAAAGTTTGCCGTGGAATAACCCGTGGTGGTGATAATCGCCGCCACCTGAAACAGGGAAGTGCGCACGGTTTCTTCAAAACTTCCGTACAACTGATAAATATTCAGGCAAACGATTGTGGTTGCGCAAAGGATAATACCGCAATAGACCCAAAGCTCCCGACTCTTGAAAAAACTGCTTACTTTTTTGATGATAATGCAGTAATAGAGGTTAAAATTGATGCCGAAGAGCAGCATAAAAATGGCTATTACCCATTGAAGATAGGCGTTGTACTGCGCAATACTGTCTGCCTTTATGCCAAATCCGCCCGTGCCAGCCGTGCCGAAAGCGTGAACAAGGCTGTCATATAAAGGCATTCCGCCGCAAAGCAGTAAAATAACGAGTACGGCGGTCATTACGATATAAATAAGATACAATGCCAGCGCCGTATCTTTCATTTTCGGGGCAACCTTATCCACGATGGGACCGGGCACTTCTGCGCGTAGAATGTGCATGGAACGGTTGTTGGGGTTTTTGTTTGCGATTGCCAGAATAAAGACGAGTACGCCCATACCGCCGATCCAATGGGTAAAGCTGCGCCAGAAAAGCATTCCGCGCGACATGCTTTCTACGTCCGTTAAAATGGATGCGCCCGTCGTTGTAAATCCGCTTACGGTTTCAAAAAACGCATCTACGTAATGGGGAATTTCGCCACTGATGACGAAGGGGAGCGCTCCCAGTAACGACACGGATATCCAGGCAAGCGCAACGGTAATCAAGCCTTCCTTGGCAAAGATGAACTGGTTTTTTGGCTTGCACAAAACAAACAATCCCACGCCCAGAACAAGGGCAATGCCTGCGGTTATCAAAAACGCCACCGCCTGCCACCATTCGGCGTAAATTATCGCTACGAGCATCGGGAAAAGCAAGAGTACGCTTTCTACGCTCAAAACCTTTCCCGTCGTGTTGAAAACCATTCTGTAATTCATGGTATACTACCTCGCCATTATTCCCGAAAGATTTAAAATCCGTTCGCCTTTCGCAATAATAATTACGCTGTCGCCCGGTAAAATAACGTCGTCTCCGGTGGGAATAATCGCCTTATTTTCTCGGCTTATGCCTGCAATGAGTACGTTCTCCCTCAGGCTCATTTCTTTCAGAGGAACGTTGGTATATTCAAAATCGTTTAACACCTTAAATTCCAGCGCTTCTGCCATACCGTTCATCACCGAATACAGCGTTTCTATCTGACTGCCCATCGAGTTTTCAAGCGCACGGGCGTATTTTACCATGACGTCCGCCACGATGGTTCTCGGGGAAAGCATACAGTCAAGCCCCAAATTCCCCGCAATCGAGGAAAGCTCCCGACGGTCAACCTTGGCAATTATTTTGGGCACTTTTTGCGATATTGCGTAGAAGGACATTAAAATATTTTCCTCGTCCCTGTCCGTAAGCGCTATAAACGCATCGGTGTTTAAGATGCCTTCTTCCATCAAAAGCTCCTGCGACATTTCGTTGCCGTGTATCACCGTTACGCTTTCGGGTAGGCTTTCACACGCCTGTTCGCAGGCGGCTTGATCGGCGTCTATAATTTTTACCGAGTGTCTGCCGGCAACCAGCATCTGGGTCAAATAGTTGGAAATAGTGCCTGCGCCCAGTAAAATAACGTCCTTGATTGGTACGTTGGTTGCGCCCATGGTATTTAAAATTCTCTGCGCGCCACGGGTGGAGGTAATTATCCCCAGCTTATCGCCGCTCTTCAGCTCAAAATTCCCTCGGGGAATAAACACCTCCTCGTTTCTGCCAACGGTGGCAACGAGAAACTTTTCCTTGGTCTTTTTTCTCAGCTCCATCAAGGTTATGCCGTCGAGGGGGGAGTCGTTTTTCAGCAAAACTTCTATCATCTCCAAGCCTCGGTGCGAAAAGGTTTCCACCTTGGTTGAAGAGGGCAGTTTTAAAATATGATACGTTGCCTCGGCGGTCAAGCGTTCGGGATTGATTGCCATAGAGAGGTCGAGCTGTTCTTTGAAAAAATCAAGACTTGCGTCGTTATTTTCAAGATCCCGTATACGGGCAACGGTATGTTTTGCGCCCATGCGTTTTGCGGCAAAACAGGCAAGCATATTCAACTCGTCCGAGCTAGTAACCGCAATAAACAATTCGCATTTATCCACGTCAGCCGTTTTCAGCGTTTCATATTCCGTACCGTTTCCGCAAAAACACATTGCGTCGTAAGCGGTTCGTATCTCTTCCGCTACCTCGGGGTTGGAATCAATGGCAAAAACCTGATGACGCTCCTTGACCAGGCTTTCAATAATCGTTTTTCCAATTTTACCGCAGCCTACTACGACGATTTTCATTGAGAACTCCTTATCATTATCATTTTCATTGTGAGTTTACAAATATATTTTATAATACAAGAAGTTGAAAACTTGCTTGCAAGGGTTTGCAACTTCGCTGTATTTCAAACTTAAAAGCTAAAAACGAATGTTTTTAGGGTAAAACTGCAAGTTTTACGAAAATTTTTGCGTCAGCAAAATATTTTACTTCTTATAGTTTATATTATACTCTAAATTTTTATTAAAATCAAATACTTTCACGGGATAGACGGATATGTTTCATTTTTTCATTTAAGAAGGCTCGTTTTTGTCTTTTATCAAATAAAATTTTAAGTTTTTGCCCGGGAATAAAAAAATCTCCTACGGGCTGATTGCGCCATAGGAGATGAGCCGTAATGTAATTTAATTTCAGTTCAGTTTAATTCCGTTCCGTTTCGTTATTTCTTGAACACTGCGCCCTCGGAGGAGGAGGCAACCATTGCGCGGTAGCGCTTCAAATACCCCTCTACGGGACGCATTTTGGGCGTGAAATCAGCTCTACGTTTGGCTATTTCTTCGTCCGAAACCTTCAATTCCAGCTTGCAAGCGGGAATATCAATTTCAATAATATCGCCCTCTTCCACCAAGCCGATCAAGCCGCCTGCCGCCGCTTCGGGGCAAACGTGACCGATTGCAGCGCCTCTCGTTGCGCCCGAGAATCTGCCGTCGGTAATCAGCGCTACGTCTGCGCCTAAGCCTGCGCCCACGATTGCCGAGGTGGGGGACAGCATTTCACGCATACCGGGACCGCCCATAGGACCTTCGTAACGGATAACCACTACGTCGCCCTTGTTGATTTTATTCGTGGAGATCGCCGCCATCGCCTCTTCTTCAGAGTTGAAAACTCTTGCAGGACCGCTGTGGCGGTACATTCTCTCGTCTACGGCGCTTTTTTTCACAACCGAGCCTTCCAAAGCAAGGTTGCCCTTTAAAATTGCCAAGCCGCCGTAGGAAGAATAGGGGTTATCCAAGGGACGGATAATTTCGGGATCTTTCACTCTTGCCTTTGCAATTACCTCGTGCATGGTCTTGCCAGATACGGTCATAACCGAGGTGTCGAGGTAGCCTGCGTCCTCTAATTCTTTCAACACTGCGGAAATACCGCCGGCGTCGTTCAGTTCTTCGATATAGTGATTGCCCGCAGGCGCCAAACGGCATACGTTGGGGGTTTTGGCGGAAATTTCGTTCATCGTATCCACGGAAATCTGACTCTTATCAAATCCCAACTCGTTGGCAATCGCCAAAAGGTGTAATACGGTGTTGGTGGAAGCGCCGATAGCGCAGTCCACTTTTTCTGCGTTCTTAATTGCCGCAGGGGTCATAATGTCACGGGGACGGATATTCTTGGCAAGTAAGTTCATAACCGCCTGACCTGCCTCTTCAGCGAGCG
>JAFTRD010000177.1 GCA_017462425.1 Clostridia bacterium
ATAACGCCCTCCCTCTTTACGGTCTTTTCTCGGGTAAAAAACTCCAGTACCGTACGGGCATATACCCTCGCATCTGTTGTAAACGCTTTCGCTCGGGAATATTTACGGCTTGATAATACTCCCTCCAAAGCGAACAAAACGCCTCTTCCGTTTTGGAAAGAAAAATATCACTTTTATCCAAAGGCACCGTCAAGGTGTCTTTTTGGTTATACAGTCCCGCTAAATTCCGTTTCGTATCGTGAATGATAAAGGAAAGGGAGGGGAATCTCTCCACGAAGTGCGGCAGTAAATATTCGGTAATATCGTTATCGGGCGCATAGGGCGCATACATAACGCCGTTTTCCGTTTCCATAAACCGCAAAAGCCCTTTCATGAGGTGTACTTCATTCCAAACCTTACGCACGCCCTCCATGGCGTTCAACACGTCCGTATCGGCAAGCCTTGTTCGTACGCAGGTTTGATGGCGCATAATTACCTGTATATAACGGTACGCTCGCTGTGCGCCGTCCAAAAGATTACTTTTTAAAAGTGCGTATATCTCCCCGACTGCGCCTTTATCGTACTGTCTTATTTTTTTCAGTACCCGCTGAGCCTTCTCTTCCTCGGTAACCACGCTTACGCTGTCGTCGTCAAAACCAAGCTGCACCGGCCGAGCGGTAATATATGCGCTCGAATCGGTATAGGCAAGAAATACGGCGGTTAAAAATCCGTAAAAAGAGCTATCGTATACGTAATAACGTGTCATTTTATAACTCTCCGGTCAAAGCGCCCAGCGCCGCCTCGGGCGTGGAAAAGAGCGAAAGCTGTTCTGCGTTTTCGCCTGCGTTCGCCAACAAAAGACTTTTTTCAATGGTCGGTATTCTCTCTGCGCCGTAAAATTTTCCGTTGCAGGTGATAAAATGCTTTGCCCGTTTTAAAACCACCCTAAGCTTCTTTAAATCTTCATAGCCAAGCTTCGTATACCGACGTGCTTGCAGAATTTTTTTAGCGCTCCGCACGCCTATACCCGGTACCCGTAGCAGCGTTTCCAGATTGCAGGTATTCACCTCTACGGGGAAAAGCTGTAAATTTTTCAACGCCCAGGCGCATTTTGGGTCGTATCCCAGCGGCAGGTTTTCCTCGGGGGATAATAGCTCTTCCACCGTAAACCCGTAAAACCGCAGCTGCCAGTCCGCTTGGTACAATCGGTGCTCCCGTAACGTTCCCGCAGGCGTATCGGGCAATAAATTGTCGTGCACCACGGGTACGTAGGAGGAATAATACACCCGCTTTAAGCCTACTTTGGAATATAACGCCTGTGAAAGCTGCAAAATACTCCCGTCCGTTTCGGGCGAAGCGCCTACAATCAACTGCGTGGTCTGCCCGGCGGGCAAAAACCGTTGTTTTATCCCGTTTTCCCGTAAATCCTTCTTGTAATATACCAGCTTTTGCATGGGCAGTAAAACACTCTCCTTACTCTTTTGCGGCGCTAACAGCTTTAAACTCCTTTCGGAGGGCAATTCTATATTATAACTCATACGATCGGCGTACTTTGCCCCCTCGTAGCAAAGCAACGGGTCTGCGTGGGGGATTCCCTTTAAATGAATATACCCGTTAAATCGGTATTTCAGCCGTAACGTCTTTACCACCCGCACCAGTTCTTCCATGGTCTTATCGGGAGAAATATGTACGGCAGAGGATAGGAACAAGCCCTCTATATAATTCCGTTTATAAAACGCAATTACCAGCTCGCAAATCTCCTCCGCCGTTGCGCTTGCCCTCGGCACGTCGTTATCCGCACGGTTCACGCAGTACTTGCAGTTGAAGATGCAGTCGTTGCTCAGTAAAATTTTCAACAGCGAAATACACCGCCCGTCCTCGGTGAACGAGTGGCAAATGCCCGCAGGCGCCGCATTTCCCATGCCGCCCGTTTTATTCTCCCTGCGTGACCCCGAAGAGGAGCACGATACGTCGTACTTCGCTCCCTCCGTCAATATTTTCAACCGCCTTGCATCAATCATACACCTTCCACCTCTAAACGTATGTTTACATTTATTATACTTTTTTGTCGGTTTTTGTCAAACGTTTGTTTGTTTTATTTAGATAAAAAAGAGAAAATTTTTTATTTTTTATAAAATCAAGGAAAAAATTCATCTTTTTATCACAATAATCTGTTATCCCGACAAGGAAACGGTTTATAATTAATATTGAAAAAAGAAAAACAAAAAGCAAAT
The DNA here is from genome assembly GCA_017462425.1 of Clostridia bacterium. The sequence continues at coordinate 2,214 of JAFTRD010000177.1, forward strand.
AAGGAGAACGACGCCTCATGAAAGTTTTAATCGTAGACGACGAGGATATGATTCGCAGCGTTTTAAGAGAATACGTGGAATTTGAAGGGGATGAAGCGGACGAAGCGGCGGATGGGATGGAAGCGGTGAAAAAATGCCGTGAAAACGATTACGATATCGTATTGATGGACGTTATGATGCCCCGACTGGACGGATTTTCCGCTGTCAAGGAAATCAGAAAAAGCAAGGACGTACCCATTATGATGCTTTCCGCCCGCAGCGAGGAGTACGATAAATTATTCGGCTTTGAACTGGGCGTGGACGACTACGTAACCAAGCCGTTTTCGCCAAAGGAAGTAACGGCACGCATGCGAGCCATCGTACGTCGCAGAACGGCGAGCGGCGGTGTGCAGAAAGACATTCTTAAATTCGAGGGTCTGGAAATAGATATGGCAGGCAGAAACGTATACGTGGACGGCGCGCGCATAGACCTCACGCCCAAGGAATACGAGCTGCTCTTTTATATGGTGCAGAACAACGGCATTGCTTTAAGCCGTGAAAAGCTCTTATACGAGGTATGGGGGTTCGATTTTTACGGCGACGACCGCACGGTAGACACGCACGTTAAAATGCTGAGAAGCAGTTTAAAGGACTACCGTAAGTTTATCGTTACCCTGCGCAGCGTGGGGTATAAATTCGAGGCAACGCAAAATTCGTAAATAATATTCATTCATATTCATTCGGCTTATGCAGGGAAAAATGAAAAAAATAAAAAATCCCAAAAGCCTTAATTTTATTCTTTGGATCAGTTTTTTCTTCTTCGCTTTACTCACGGTGGTAGCGTTCGGCTTGGGTGAAATGACCGTTCTGCAACAGGTCTC
>JAFTRD010000178.1 GCA_017462425.1 Clostridia bacterium
GCCGTGCGTGAATACAGCGCTGTCAAAGGGAAGTTTGTGTACTACGGCGGTTAAAAACTCCGCCTGAAAATCCATACTGCCCAAATGGTCGGGATGTTCTTCCACGTTGGAGCAATAGCCGATAATGCCGTTGACCAGGTTGAACGAGCGCTCCTCGTCGATAAACCGTTCCCAGTTGTTCAGCGTGCAGATTACCTTTTCTCCGTCCACGGGGAACTTTTGCTCGGGCGAAATGCCCTGATAGGAACGCATTTCACGGTTGATATCGCTACGGGTCTTGTTCCTGCCCACGATAATCTGATTGGCTTTGCAAAATAGCCGCTTGCGCTCCGCAGGCGTTAAAAAGTTTTTCGGAATGACCATGGCGCTATCGCCGTAGTTGCCGTAGCCGATATATTCCCCTTTTCTTGCCATTTGCGCCAGCTGAATGATGGGATTGTCCTTCTCCTGCCGCACGATTTCCGTCAGCTGATAATCGGGCTCCTCCAATAAAATATTACTGCCGTTGACGGGCGGCAGCTGCGCATTATCGCCGCAGAACAGGCATTTCACCTTATAGCTCAATAAATCACGTAGAATGAGATTATCCACCATGGAGCTCTCGTCTATGACGATAAGGCGGATACTCTCTCCTATTTTTTCCTTTTTCAGAAAGCTCAAGCGGCTCTTTCTTACCACCTCGCCGTCCTCGTTGATTTCAAAATCGTCGTCATCACGCACGTAGATAAGCGAATGAATGGTAGACGCAGGCGTGCCGTTTTTCACCAGTACGCTTGCCGCCTTGCCCGTGGGCGCAACGAATACCGCCTCTTTGCCCACTTCCAGACCCAAGCCCTCTACCACACGCTTTAAAAGAAAAGTCTTGCCCGTCCCTGCGTAGCCCGACAGAATAAACACCTGATCGTCCGTGTTTAAATACCATTCTCGTATTAATTTTTCCGCATTCCGCTGATCGGAGGTCAAAACTTCTTCCATGGTTTTATTATACAACGATTATACGAAAATTGCAAACATTCGTTTATGCTTTGTGGAATAATTTATTAAAAAATCCGTCTGCCACGGGGACAAACGGAAAAAAATTTTTATTTTTGCGCCAGTTGTTTTTCTATTTTTTTAAAGGAATCTATTTTTGCATCCAGCTGCTGCTTTTGTACGGGTTGCGTCTGATAGTAACCACGGGTCTGCATTTCCTCGAATACCGAAAACTGACCGTTTGCGCAGTCGGTATAATTCCGCATCAGCTCCTTGCGCAGCGTTTTGTTGCTGCCCTCCTTTAACGCCGTAGCGTAAAAGCCCATCAGCTGTTTTTCGCAGTCCAGCATATCCTGAAGGGAATCCTGCTCGTTTAAAGTAATATCCCGTTTGGTCTGTTTCATAAGCTACCTCCGTTTAAAATGGTCAATAAATTATTAAACCTGCATTCGTGCTGGTCTGCGATTGCGCTCATTTTGGCGCTTAAGTCGATATCGGTTAGGGTGTTTGCGTACACTCTGGCTTTTTTACACGCCATCTGCTCGCCCGTCATCAAGTGTGAAATAACTTCCAAATCTTTTGCCGTTAATTGGGTCATGGTATGACTTACCTCCTTGCTTTGATTATTTTGCCTCAGCTACGAGCTTTTTATGTATAAAAAAATAAAACCGCAGCGGGAAAAAGACTGCGGTTTTTAAAATTATTTCTTTTCTTTGTAATATTTACACCACGACTTTAAAGTGCAATTTTGGCAATCGGGCTTTTGGGAATGACACACCCTTCTGCCGTGATAGATGAGCCAATGGTGCGCCTTGGACCATAAGTTTTTGGGTATTGCCTGCATTAGTTGCAACTCGGTTTTTTCGGGCGTAGCAGCCGCAGCCAGTCCCAAACGGTTGGAAACACGGAATACGTGCGTATCCACGGCGATGGCGTCGCCGCCGAAGGCTACGGAATAGACTACGTTTGCCGTTTTGCGACCAACGCCTGCAAGCGTTTGTAGATCTTTTAGATTATCGGGTACGTTGCCGCCGAATTTTTCTATAATATCCCTGCTTGCCGATAAAATATGCTCGGCTTTCATGCGGTAAAAACCGCAGGAATAAATTTTTTGCTCCAACTCTGCCTGCGTTAAAGCGAGCATTGTCTGCGGCGTATTGTGTTCCTTGAAAAGCTCTGCTGTGACCTTATTCACCCGCTCGTCCGTGCACTGCGCAGACAAGACCACCGCCACCAACAGTTCAAAGGGCGTACGGTATTGAAGCGCCGGCTTCGCCTCGGGATAAAGCCGTTCCAATTCGGTTAAAATCTGCGTAGTTTTTTCTGATTTTTTCATGGGTGCATTATAGCACATTTGCCGTAAGATGGCAAGCCTTTTTTTTAAATGGACGTAAACACCTGTCTTCCCATGCGGTTTTCCCACGTATACAGACCGACGAACGAGGAATATTTTGTATTACGCAGAATAAATTTTGCCTGCGCAAGAGCGTTAAAATTGAATTTTGCGCTTAAACCGCAACCGATCTTTGCCTCCTTGGGGGTATTCACCGCTTGTACGGTAACACCGTAACGCTGTAATCGAGAGAGAAAATCTATGGTCTGAGAACGGGAACGGAAAACCGCTAACACTGTCATTATTTTACACCTTCCTAAGTATGATATATAACATAATATATAATATGAAAAAATACCAACGGAGGTGTGTAATGATTTACTTTGACAACGCAGCAACGGGCGGAAGAAAGCCCGACAGCGTGCTTTCCGCCGTAAACGCCGCTTTAAAACAGTGCGCAAACCCCGGCAGAAGCGGACATAAGCTCTCTTTGCATTGCGCCTATATCGTGCAGAATACGAGAAACGCTTTGTCGGAATTTTTTGACGGCTACGGCTACGAGCGTACGGTATTCACCAAAAACTGTACGGAGGCGCTGAACCTTGCGCTCTTTTCCGCTTTAAAGGACGGCGGTCACGCCGTAACTACCTGTATGGAACATAATTCGGTACTACGTCCCCTTGATTTTTTGACAAGAACGGGGAAAGCGGACTATTCCGTAGCGCCCTTAAACGGGGAAGGCAACGTGGCCCCGGAGGCAATTTCCCGACTGATTCGAGCGGATACCAAAGCGGTAATCGTAACCGCTGCCTCCAACGTAACGGGCGCTGCGCCCGATCTTTTTGCCATTAAAAAGCTGTTGCCCGAAAACGTGCTTTTTATCTGCGACGGAGCGCAGGGCTGCGGACACATTCCCCTTTCTATGAAAAAATTGGGGCTGGACGCACTGTGCGTGGCGGGGCATAAGGGCATGCACGCCGTACAGGGCGCAGGCGTATTGCTGTTTTCCGAGCGGTTTAACCCCTCGCCCATACTCTTCGGCGGAACGGGCAGCGAGAGCTTCAATTTGGGCATGCCCCCCTTCTATCCCGATATGCAGGAAAGCGGTACGCTGAACTTCCCTGCCGTCGCCTCTCTGTTTGAAGGTACGCTGTATGCAAAATTAAAGCTGAAAAGCGACGGCGAATACGTGTTGCGCCTGAGCGAGCTTTTGAGCGAAGGATTGGCCTCGAACCCAAAGATAAAGCTGTATTCCAAGCCCAACCCCTGCGGCATTATTGCCTTTGCGCATAAGGAGAAACAGTCGGAGGAGGTCGCCACGCTGCTTTCGGAAAACTTCTCCATTGCGGTACGGGGTGGATTACACTGCGCACCGCTCATACATCAGGCGTTGGGCACGGCGGAAAACGGACTGGTACGGGTATCCATTTCCGCATTCAATACACGGGAAGAAATTTTTGCGCTGATAAAGGCAATGCGGCGAATTTGAAAAGGAAATTAAAAAGAAACGTTTAAATTTTTTTGAGACGTTCTATGACCGTTTGAAATTTTCTGCGCTGATTTTCTTCCAGCATGGGCGAAAACTGCTTGTAAAACAAGTCTATATCGGCGTTGGTTAGCGTTCCTGCGCGCTTGCCTGCCTCTGCCTGGCGTAAGATCTCTAAAAGCACCGAGGCCTCGCTTTTACCGTTGTAGGCGGCAAGGGCTTTTCTGGCAAGCTCCGCCGCCTCGCCCTCCGAGGGGAAGCCGTCGGGCATAGCGTTTTCTGCGTTCTCAACGTTTTTAGGGTTTCCTGCGCTTTTCTGCGGTTTGCCTGCATTTTGTTGTGCGTGGTTTTTTTGATAACTCTTAAAATCTTTCATATAATCACCTCTACGCCTATTGTATGAACCATTCCGTTTTTGCGTGACATATACTGTACTATATGAATACGGATAATTTACTTCTTATTTTGGTCTTTATTTTTACGCAGAATAAAAAGTTAATGGAAGACGTACGTCCCGTTCTGGACTTTTTAGAGGAGCATAAGGGAGCGGTAGCCGTACTGCAACAGATGTTGAGCCAACAGGGCGGAAACGCCGCAGCATCCACTTCCCCCGAAGGATTGAATGAAAAAGACCGAGCCGGGCAAAAAGACGAAAAGCCCGAACGAGAAAAAACGCAATCCCCTTTACAGGGAATTGCGAACGACGATATTTTAAACAGTATAAAAAGCTATCTTGCCGCTCAGGCAAAATAATCGGCAACGATCTGACGCAGCATGGCGTCGCCGTAATCGACGTAGCCGTTGGAGGGAACGGCTACTGCGCCGTCCTCGGGTAAAATTCCACGGTCTTGAATACACGTATTGCTGATAGGCCAGTGCAAGGTAGCCGTGGTAAGCGTAACCGCCTCGCCCGTGAGGACGTTGGAATACGTGCTTTGCATAATGCCTTTGCCGTAGCTACGGGCGGAATCGCCTATTTGGGCAAGGAAAATATCCTCGTAATCGATAGTGCCGTAATCGAGCATAACGCCCAGTAAGGCTTCGGAGGCGGAGGCGGTGTTTTGGTTTACCAGCACCGAAATTTCCACGTCGTCGGAAAAATATTCGTCATAGCGACTTTCATCGGCGTAATATATTCCCTGTTTGCCGCCCTTATATTGCGCAAACGTAACGGGGAATCTGCCGCCTTCTTCGTTTCGACAAAGATACTCCGCCAAGTCGCAAAGCACGGACAAAAATCCGCCGCCGTTATTGCGCAGATCAAGCACCAAGCGTTTCTTGTTGCGGTTTTGAAAAACCTCCAGCACGCCCTCAAACTGTTCTGCCGCATCTCCGTAAAAGGAATCGAGGCGAACGTAGGCTGTATCGTCGGGTAAAAAGTCAAGCTGCGTTTCCCCTTGGGTTAACTGATCGGCGTCCTTACCCGTAAAACGATAGGAGTTTGAAGAATCGGCGTAAAATACGTAGTTCTGGGTGTAAGCCGATTTGTATTGCACCGTATAATATTCACCCTCGTCCTCGCTGCTTTTGGCTGCCTGTATAACGAATTGCTGTCCGTCCTTGAGCCCGGCGACAAATTGGGAAAACGTGCTCGATTGATAAACGGCTACGTGTTCTTCATCCCAGCCGTAGCCAAGCATATACATACCCGCTTTCAATCCGCTCTCCTCCGCAGGAGAATTGCCGATAACACGGTAAATTTTCGTGTCACCCGATTGCGTAAAAAAGGACAACCCGATACCGCTTTGACCGCCTGACTGACTGATTAACCGCGCTTCAAACGCTTCCGGCGTATAGTAAGCGGAATAATCGTCCAGCAGGGCGTCCATTCCGTTATAGCCGAACAGCTCGTCAAACGTTGCCGAGGCAAGCGTTTTCTCGGGAATATCCTGATAATAATATTCCCTTACCATATTTTTAATCCAATGAAGGGTACGGGAGGCGGGATCTTCCGTGTAATAGCGAAAAAAGTAGCCGCCGATAAAGGAAAGCGCTAGTAATAAGAGCGCTAAAAAGCCACAAAGAATACGTTGCCATACGTTATAATTTTTCTTTTGCGCTTGGTTTTGTGAAGAAGTATCCATTCCGGCTTTTCCTCCCGTTCTTTTTTGGACGGCATACAACGTTTTTTTCTTCGCCTACGACGGAAATAAAGAGCATAAATTATAAAAACACCCCACCCACGCCCGCATTGAAAGCCTGTTTTCAAACGGTTTTGTAAAGGCGGAAACAAACGTATGAACGCACGATGATTTTTCTCTTTTATTATAGTGCATTTGAACGGAAAACGCAAGTTTTTTCTCTAAGAAAAACGCCCGTTCCATAGACAAAGTTATACGAACAATATAAAAAATGCAGTCCCCTTTCAATTTTAAAAGAAAAAAATTATTCAAAACACTATTGACAAGCCACCCATGTCGTGGTATAATAGCCCAGACGAATATTATATAAATTAGACAAAATATTAAACGTTATTCATTGCATTTATATCTTATTTTTGGACATGGTCCCTTGGTTTTTATAAAATGACGCCAACGTGGGACCGAAAAAAATATAAAACAGGAGCCGCAACTATGAGCAAAAAAATGAAGTTCGATGATGCAACTTACGAAGATGCTGCGACCCAAAAAGATACGTCTTCCGGTTCATATTCGTTTTTGAAATTCGTAAGTATTCTTTTGTTGGGTGGTATGATTGCAGGGTTGTTTATCCCCTATTATTTCTCTTTTTCAGGTGGAAAATTCAGCGTATCCGACACATCTATCGCCGGTGGAGAATATACCATTTTCAATCATCTGGTAAAGCTTTTCAAGGATTTTCTTAACTCTGGTTCAATCAGAAGGACTGACTTTTTAAGAATGGTGTATTATAACAAATATACGTTCGGTATCGTCGCCGCCACTTTGTTAATGGCAATCACCACCTTAATTACTCTGTTCACCAAGAAAAGCGCCCCGGTATGGTTCCGCATTACCTGCGTGATTGCCTTCGTGGTGCTTGCTGCTTACGGTGGAAACCTCATTGTCGACAAAACCTTTGCGGTGGACGCCGTGTTGATTACCTGCGGCGTTGCCACGCTTGCCATGATTCTACACGCGCTCTCGCAGAAAAAATCGTTGATACCCGTATTCAGTTTTTGTTTGTTGATTACGGCAATGGTATTTACCGCCTGTTACACCTTCTTCGACGACGGGAAGGTGCTGGCAGCCTCTTCGGTTGGGTATTTCTTAAACTTAGCCAGAAACGTTACGTTGGAAATTTTCACGAGAGACTTCGCTTTCAGTTTCCCTTCCGTGCAGTATTATCAACTAATTGCTTACATAATGTTTGCGCTGTTGGTCGTAAACGCCGTATTCACCGCATTCCAGATGGGCTTTATCAAAAGCAATGCCTTCACCGCTCTGCGTTATTTGGCTCTCTTCGGCGTTACGGTTGCGGCAATGCTGATGACCCTGTTCTACGTTAAAACCGAAAACACGATGCGAATTTTCGTTCCCTATATGTTGTTTGCGGTTTACATTTTAATTGCGTTCGTATTCAGCGTTATGGACGGCTTCGTGCAGAAAATGCAAAAAGCCGAAAAAATGGAAATCGTGTTGGACGAAAAGCTGGAAAAAGAAATGGACGCTGCGGCGCAGCCTGTAGTCGCCGAAGCAGTACCGCCTACGCCCAATACCGACGCGCCTGCGCCCAATACCGAATCTCCTACGCCCGGCGCAGCGCCCGAACAACTGGCTATACCGCAGCTGCCGCCAATCTATCCCTATCCGTACGGGCAGAACTACGCGTATCCACACCCTCAATACGGGCAAGGATATATGCATCCACACCCTCAATGGGGCTACCAACCTGCGCCTAATATTTACATAAACATTACCCCGAACGGTGTAACGACCCCCAGCCCTACACAACAACCCACGCCTCAACCAACAGCGGAACCCGTACCCGTGGCGGTGGCACCCGAACCCCAGAAAGCAAAACCCGTTGTTACGGGGGATCAGTTGAGCTTTTTCGATGACCAGACCGTTCAAGACGAACCCACGCCCGAAACAACACAGCCTACCACGACACCGGCAGTCCCTGCCGTAGCAGCGACCCCCGCCGTGGTAGCAACGCCCGTACTGGTAGAACGCAATACCGCAATAAAAACGGAAAGTGTTAAAGCCGCAGAGCCCGTTAAAGCTGTTAACGCAACGCCTGTAAAAAAACAACGCCGCAGCATTTGTCTGCTGTTTGCCTTTTTTGCAGCGCTGGTTGCCTTGGGTGTATTCCTATATACTTATAATAAAGACGTTCTGCCTTTCTTTGAAAGCTTTACCTTTAATTCTTTGAAGAATCAAGAATTCTTGCTTATCGGCGGATTTATGCTGAGCGCAGCGCTGGGCGTTCTTTTCTCCCTTATCGCGCTGATTAAGCCGAATAAATTCTGCGCCTTTTTATCCTTCCTCCTCTACGGCTCGGCTGCCGCAACGTGTCTGGTATATATTCAATCCTATCAAGGCGGTATTTGGGCTAAATTTATCGATTTTAAAGGTCTTTCCATTACCGTTATCGTTTGCGTGATTCTCTCCGTATTCTTCTCGTTTATCGGAATGTTCAGAACCCGTGGCGGTAGAAAAGAAAAAGTCGTTGCAGACGATATCGACGACATTATGGAGGAAATGGACTCCGCCGCCGCACCGACAGAGATAGCAGCGCCGACAGTCATGGCGACCCCGACGGTTATGGCAACCCCGACGGTTATGGCAACCCCGACAGCGACCCCCATTGCCGCGCCCACGCCACAGCCCGTGCCGGTCAGCGCACCGACTCCCGTTGCCGCACCGATTCTACAGCCCGTGCCGATCAGCGCACCGATGCCCGTACAGACGTACAGTCCTAACGCTATGGCAAATTTAGAGGAAGAACCGGAGGCTGACGCATTCTTAAGAACTCTCTCCCCTGCCAATAAGCGTGAGTTCAACCGACTGTTTTTACAAGGAAATGCACCTGCATATTTGCCGAAATATAAGGTGGAGGGCAATAATACTGTGTTCTTCGATGCAATTTTCGTGCACTTGGGAAAGATACGGCCTTTGATTTCCGATTCTCTGTTAGGCGATATTTACGATTTCATGCAGTTGAAAAAATAAAACGTAAGAATAAACCGACAAACAAAAAAAGCGGCGCCGTTTATATGCGGTACCGCTTTTTTTTAAATGAGATATTTACTTTTTCCTTATTCGATGTTATATTATAAACAAGGAGGTGCTTTTGATGAATAACATGTTATATGAAAAGACTTACCGAGTAGGGAAACAAAATAAGTGGAACGCTATCCTCAATTTTTCCTTTATTGCCCTTTGTCTCGTCTATTTCTTTGTACTCATTTTTACAACCGAGAATGAAAGCGGCGAGCTTGGGGAAGGTTTATCTTTGGCAATCCGCTTGGCAGGAGTCAGTTTTGTTTTAATCAGCGCAGCCATCGTCTTTTTAATAAACGGCATAACAAGCGCAATTATTTCATCAAAAATGCTAAAGTTGAGCCAAGGCGAAACAATAAAGAAGGGCGTTTTTACAGCGTCTATAATCATAAAAATGAGCCAAGGC
>JAFTRD010000179.1 GCA_017462425.1 Clostridia bacterium
ACGGATACGCTCTTTGCCGAGCTGCTCGATTGCAATGGACGGCGTTTTAAGCAAACGCTTATCCATAAAGCTCGTCTTTTGCTGCACGTCTTTCTTTTCACGGATAATCAAGCCCGAAAGCTTAACGAATACGTTTGTAAAGGGCAGGAAAATCAGCGTACATAAAACGTTGAAGAAGGTATGGAACATAGCGATCTGCTGCGCAGGCGAAGCAAACCAAGCGCCAAACGTCATACTCATAAAGGTTCCGCCTGAAGGCGCTGCCACAGCGTCCCAAATAGCAATCAGCGGGAAGAATAACAAAGATCCGAACGTATTGAACATAAGGTGAATTACGCACGCACGTTTTGCGTTACGGCTGGCGCCGATTGCCGAAAGAATTGCCGTTACGCAGGTACCGATGTTGGTACCGAGGATGAGGAATAATACGGTACTGCTACCCTCTGCGCCGAAGGCAAGGTTCGAGCCAACCATAGAAATAATGATACTGGTTACTGCGCTGGACGACTGCACGAGCGCCGTAACGATTATACCTACCAACAAAGCAACAACGGGAAGCTCTACGCCGGAAATAAGATTTCTCACGTTGATATCTTCGGAGAAAATGCTCATGGATCCACCCATGCCTTCCAGCCCTACGAACACCAGACCTAAGCCGGCTAAAATCAAGCCGATTGTCTTTAAACTGTCCTTTTTACAGAGCATCTCCATAAAAATACCCACTACGGTTAAAGCGGTGGCTGTTTGTACGATATCAAAATCAAGAAATGCCAGCGAGGCAATATGCGCCGTAATCGTCGTACCGATATTTGCGCCCATAATCACGGAGGTTGCCTGATACAGGGACATAATACCTACGTTTACGAAGCCGACGACCATAACGGTTGTCGCAGACGAGCTTTGTATGATTGCCGTAGCGCCTGCGCCGATGCCTACGCCTGCAAGTTTGCTTTTGGACACCTTGCCGAACATTTTTTTCTAGCCGCCGGATGCGATATTTTCCATATTATCGCTCAACAGCTTAAAGCCGATTAAGAGTGCGCCAAGGCCCGCCAACAGTCCGATGATTGCAGTAAAATATTCATCCGCAGTTAAATATCTCGTTGTGCTTAAAAGTAGCGTTGACATTTGTAATATCTCCTTCAAAAAATACATCTATACCGATTTTCATTATTATAAAAAACAGTTGCAATAATTTTTGTCTTTTTTTGTAATAAATTTGTAAAATTTATGTAACCGTTACAGTTTTATCCTCGTGCGTGATACAACCGTAACTTATAATTGCTTTTTTTCATATTATAAGGTAAGTGTATCACACTTCAAAGGAGAAAATTTTATGTGTAATAATCAATCAAACGGCAACGATTGCCGTCATGATAATCATTGTAACTGTAATTGCGGCGACTGCACTGCACAAACCGCTGCTCCCTATACCATTGTGCGTTACGTGCAGATCCCTACGGGCATAACGGGTCCTACTGGTGCTACTGGTGCAACGGGTGTAACCGGTTCTACGGGCGCTACCGGGGCTACTGGTGCTACGGGAGCTGCTGGTGCTACGGGTGTAACCGGTCCTACGGGCGCTACGGGAGCTGCTGGGGCTATCGGTGCGACTGGCGCAACTGGTGCGACTGGTGCGACTGGCGTTACCGGGGCTACTGGTGATATTGGACCTATCGGTCCTACAGGCGCAACCGGTCCTACAGGCGCAACCGGTCCTGCGGGCGCTACCGGTCCTACGGGCGCTACCGGTGCTACTGGGGCTACGGGCGCAACCGGTCCCGCTGCACCGGCTACGGAATTTATTGCTTTATTTAATTTAAATGAAACCGATCAATCGGTGGAAGATAACGAAGCGTTGGTGTTGGAAGATACTGATGCCACGGCGGAAAACGATACCCCGAGTCAGCCCGTGCGTGAGATAACCTTACCCAAAGCAGGTTTATATCTGATCAATGCAAACGTAGAGATGACGGGCGGGCTGCAAAACACCGATTATAATATAGAACTCGTGTTATCAAACGGTCAAACCAGAACGTTCCAGCTTGTTTTTGCCGACCGAGCTACGACGGCGCAGGCTTCGTATACCGCCGGTTTTACCGTTTCTCAAGCGCCGGTTACCGTAGCCTTATACAATAGAAGCGGCGAAACCATTAACGTAACCGAAGTTGAATTAAACGCAGTTTTAGTTTTACCGCTGTAATAATTCACCATATAAAATAACGGCTTCCGACCAGGAAGCCGTGTTTTTTTATTCTGCAGCGATAGAACTGCGGATACTGTTGATTGCGGATTTTTCCAAACGGGAAACCTGGGCTTGAGAAATACCCACCTCCTCGGATATTTCCGTCTGCGTTTTGCCCTCGTAATAGCGCAAAAAGAGAATTTTCTTTTCTCGCTCCTGTAAACGGTTCATCGCCTCGCTTAAAGCCACGTGCTCCGTCCAGATTTCGTCGTTGTTCTTTTCGTCGTATATTTGGTCCATTAGTAGAAGGGCATCGCCCGATTTATTGTAGACGGGGTCGTATAAGGAAACGGGGTCGGAAATGGCGTCCAGAGCGTAAACGACCTCCTTTACCGCCACGTTCATTTCCTCGGCAATGTTTTCAATGGTCGCCTCTTTATCCTGTTCTTCCAGCTTTTCACGCACTTTTAATACTTTATACGCCGTATCACGGATACTGCGACTGACCCTTAAGGAATTTCCGTCACGAAGATATCTTTTTATCTCGCCGATAATCATGGGTACGGCATACGTTGAAAATTTAACGCCCACGCTTAAGTCGAAGTTGTCGATTGCCTTGATAAGCCCGATACAGCCCGCCTGAAACACGTCGTCGGCATTGGCGTTTTTGGACCAGAAGCGCTTGACCAAGGAGAGCACGAGGCGCATGTTGCCCACGATAAATTTTTCCCTCGCTGCCGTATCGCCTTGCTTTAAGCGAACCATCAATTCCTCGTTTTCCTTGGCGGAAAGAAGGGGTAAGCCCGAGGTCTGCACCCCGCAGATTTCTACTTTTTGCATCATACTTTTTTACCTCCCGTATGTATCGCCCGTAACGAGGTATTGTCAGTATGCGCAATTTTTTTTCGCCTTACTCCGTTTGATTTCTTTTACTTATTCCATTTTAGAGATTTCCGTCTTTAAACGGTCTATGATTTTCTTTTCCAGACGGGATATGTAACTTTGCGAGATGCCCAAAAGGTCGGCAACCTCCTTCTGCGTCAACTCCTCCTTACCGTTCAATCCGAAACGAAGATAGACGATTTGCTTTTCACGTTCGGGAAGGCGCTCCACCGCCTCTTTTAAAAGCTCACGCTCCACGCTGTGTTCCACCTTACCGTATACGGCGTCGATATCCGTGCCGAGAACGTCGGAAAGTAAAAGCTCGTTGCCGTCGAAGTCGGTGTTCAGCGGCTCGTCGAAGGAAACCTCTGCCTTTAAGCGAACGCTGCGACGAAGATACATTAAAATTTCGTTTTCAATGCAACGGGAAGCGTAGGTCGCCAGTTTGATATTCTTTTCCAAACGGTAAGAGTTGATTGCCTTGATAAGCCCCAACGTACCGATGGAGACCAAGTCCTCGGCATCCACGCCCGTATTGTCGAACTTGCGTGCGATATATACCACCAAACGCAGGTTATGCTCTATCAGACTGGCACGGATGCGCTCCGTATCCTGACTTTTGTCCAGTTTTTCAATCAGCGCAGACTCTTCCTCGGCGTTGAACGGCAGAGGCAATGCCTCGCTACCGCAGATATAATGCAGGGTGTTTTCAGCCTCTCTTTCTTCAAAAAGCGGTTCTTTATCAGAAATGATTTTTTTCCATAGATTGCGTATTTTTTGCAGAAGTTCTTTTAGCACGGCGTTCCTCCTTGAATAACTGCGGGTGCAAAATTATTTGATAGCCCTTTCCCAGCGACGTGGGCGCAAGGGCAAAATATACCTTGTCTATTATATTCTCTTTTTCCTCGGAATATATCTTTAAGCTCGCCTGAAAAATTTTCAGTTCGCCTCCGCCCGTGGCGGTATGTACGTATAAGGTTTCGCAGGGAAGCGCGCGTCCTTTTTCTAAATCGAAAAACTGTAACGCCAGACTTTGATCCAAAAGACAGACGGGCGTTTTTTTGAACGTTAAAGCGTTTCCCGTATCCAAAAGTCCTATCCCCTCTGTTTGAACGTTGTTTAGGCTTATTTCACAGCGGTATAAAAGTTTTTTGTGTCGGTAGCGACGGTAGAGCGAGGAAAAAAGCTTTATTAACGTAAAGGAAAACAGCAAAAGAACGCATAGCACCACCGTCACGGGCGCTTGTGAAATGAGATACGTTCCGTCGGAAAGGTATTTTAAATTCAAAAACGTATACGTACCCAACAAAAGCCCGCCAAACGCAAAGGTATACAGATAAAAAAAGAGTATTACCAATAAATGCGCTTTGCACGATTTCGATTTTACCGACATAAGACACAGCATACCGCCGAAAATATACTTGACGGCAAGCGCCCAAATTCCGCTTAAATGAAAGAATGGGAACAGTACGGCAAACGCTGCCCCCAGCGCTCCTGCCAACAGTATACGCCATTTGATAACGGGCAGGCGAACGGTTTTGATTGCCAGGTATAATAGGGTAAAATCCAGTATAAAGTTTTCCGCTACGGCGTACTCGATATAGACTTCCAAGGGGCACTCCTCGGGAAAGAGTATAGCGGACGGAAGGTAAAAAAAATTGACCCGTTTTGTAATTACGGGTCGCTTTTTGTATAATGACTTGTTGGGGTTTTAAAGACGGATTTTGTCGGATAAAAACCAGGTGAAATCAAAATAATTTGGATATCTTCCATTTGTTTTTATTCCCGTGCTTACTTTTTTAAACCGTTTGCCTCTTCGGCAAACGCCTCCACCCGCAAGCCCCGACTCTTTTTCCCTGGATTGACCAAAAGTAAAAAGGGGCTCTCTTTCGGAGAGCCCTTTTGCTTTGGTGGACCAGTCGGGACTTGCCGTTTTGGCACGGCGCCCCGGTGAACAGTCCACCGGACTGTTCAGTTTGCTTGTCCGCTCTTTTTGATATGTAGCTATATCTAGCAAACCGTTTGCCTCTTCGGCAAACGCCTCCACCCGCAAGTCCCGACTCTTTTTCCCTGGATTGACCCAAAGCAAAAGGGCTCTCTTTCGGAGAGCCCTTTTGCTTTGGTGGACCAGTCGGGACTTGCACCCGAGTCTTAACGGTTTTAGATGGATTTTCTACATGCTTAGTTTGTTTTTAATCCCTTTTTTGCCGTTTCAACAAACAAACCCGACAAAACGTGCGCCACTAAAATACAATTACTCTGCCGCAGCGGATTCATAGCAACCGTTCCCTATCTGAACTGATGCCCGCCGCAGGGCGATAGGAACCCCACGGAAGACATACGCTAATTAAGCAGCGTAAGCGAGACGATTATTGTCTGCATTTAAATTTAAAAGTTTCCGTTTTTACGAAGCCGAGCCTTCGGCATGCTTACCGCACCCGCCACCGCCAATCGAATCTGAGAACTGGCCCGTGTCAGGACAAACATTATAACACGCCGTCCTGTGGATTGCAAGCGTTGTACGCTATTTATTTTAATCCTTTTTCTTCCTTTTTATTACCACGGTGTAATGCTCTTCTCCCGACAAAAGGCGCTTGATGTTTTCCTTATGCGCTACCCACGTTAATACGTTGAGTAGGAGAATAAGCGCATACAGCGCAATGACGTAACCGCCGGTAAGGCTGTTAACGTAGCGCAGATAGAACACCGTACCCTGCCAAATGGAAAAGCCGGTAACACCCAACAAAGACCCCATAGAACCCCAATAGGTAAATGCGATATACAGTACGACCAGAATGAGAAGCCCCAACCCCACCAAGAGGAAATAAGGCTGTTCGCAACCCATGCAAAGCCAGAAAAGTCCGAGCGTGGAGGCAATGCCTTTACCGCCCTTGAAATGCATGAAACAGGGAAAGATGTGTCCGATAATTACGCATACGCCACAGAGATATCGGGTAAAATCGCTGATTAGCACCTGCGTTCCTTCAAAGTAAAATCCACGGAAGATAAAATAACTGATAACCGCAGGAATACCGCCCTTGAAAGCGTCCAGAAAAAAGGTTAACAGTCCTATTTTCCAACCGAAGGTACGGAACATATTCATCGTGCCGGGATTGCCGCTGCCCTCCTTACGGATGTCTTGGCGTTTTATTTTGGATACGAGGGTTGCAAAATTAATGCTGCCGATCAGGTAACATACCGCCGCCATTAAGACGAACCAGTACCAAAGATTGGAGAGCGACAGTTCTTGCATGACTACTGCTCCTCCCCTTTTTTCTGACGGAGAATGAGCCGAATGGGCGTACCCGTGAAGTCGTAAGCGTCACGAATGGTGTTTTCGAGATAGCGCTCGTAGGAGAAATGCAATAAATTTTCGTCGTTGACGAAGAATACGAAGGTGGGCGGCGTGCCGCTTGCCTGCGTGGAATAGTAAAAACGCAGTCTTCTGCCGTTGTAGGACGGCGGTTCGTTGATGCGCACGGCGTCCATGATGAGGTCGTTCAGCTCACCGATGGAAACACGCTTGGTGGCGTTGGCGTATACCGTATCCGCCACTTCCAGCACTTTTTCCGCGCGTTGACCGGTTTTTGCGGAGATGTATACCGACTTGAAATAACTCATGAATTTCAAGTCCTCTTTAAGCCGTTCTTCAAAGCGGTTGATGGTATTGGTGTCCTTTTCCACCAAGTCCCACTTATTCATAACGATAACGGAGGGCTTGCCCTGTTCGTGCACGTAGCCGATAATTTTGGTGTCCTGTTCGGTAAGACCCTGGGTGGCGTCCACTACCAGCACGCATACGTCGGCTCGGCGCACGGCGTCAAAGGCGCGAAGAACGGAATAGTATTCCACGTCGTCCTCTACGCTGCGCTTTTTGCGGATGCCCGCCGTATCGATGATGGTGTACGCCTTGCCGTTTCGCTCCAATCTCGTATCGATAGCGTCACGGGTGGTGCCGGCGATATCGGTTACGATGGAACGCTCTGCGCCCAAAAGGCGGTTGACCAAAGAGGATTTTCCTGCGTTGGGCTTGCCGACGACGGCAATTTTCAGGGAGTCGGACTGTTCCGCCTCCAACCCGTCAAAGTACGCCACCGCTTCGTCGAGTACGTCGCCGATGCCCTGCGAATGTTCGGAGGAGACGGCAAACGGCTCGCCAAGACCCAAGGCGTAAAAATCGAACAGCTTATCCTGTGAAAAGTCGTCTATTTTATTGACGACCAGAATGACCGGTTTTTTACTGCGGCGGAGCTTTTCGGCAACGTCGTAATCGGAGGAGGTAAGCCCCTCTTTACCGTCCGTAAAGAACAGAATAACGTCGGCGGTTTCAATGGCTATTTCCGCCTGTTTTGCGATATGGCGCCACATGGTGTCGTCGCTTTTCAGCTCGATACCGCCCGTATCGACCATGGTGAAGTGTTTCCCCTGCCATTCTGCGTCGGCGTAAAGCCTGTCACGAGTGACGCCGGGACGGTTTTCGGTGATGGAAATTTTTCTGCCGGCTACTTTATTGAAGAACGTACTTTTTCCCACGTTCGGTCTGCCGACGATTGCGATTAAGGGATATGCCATAACTTTAGAACCCCTCCTTTATGTTTCTTGTTTTTTTTCGAATAATATTATAACCCAATTCAACGTGTTTGTAAAGAAAAAACGCTCCGCTTTATAAAAAGCGGAAGCAATTACGTTTTTAAAAAAATGCCGTTTTCCCCGTCTTTGTCGGTCAGCCTGACTACGATTTTCTGCCCGTCCTCTGCAAAGACGTTTTTGCCAACGTAATCCGCCGCAAACGGAAGCTGGTGTTTGCCCCTGTCTGCCACGACCAAAAGCCGGATACTTTTGGGTCTGCCAAGGGTTAAAACGGCGGAAATTGCCGCTCGCACCGTTCTGCCCATATAGAGAACGTCGTCGCATAAGATTACGTCTTTGCCGTCGAGGGGAAAATTGATAACGGTAAGTTTTTGGTCTAAATGCTCCGCCGACAGTAAATCGTCCCGATACAGCGTGACGTCCAGCGTACCCAGCGCAAGGCGCACGCCCTCGGTTTTTTCTATTTCTGATCGAACACGCTCCGCCACGGCAACGCCGTTGGATTGAATGCCCAAAAAGACGACGTTTTGCGTACCGCCGTTTTTTTCGAGCACCTCGTGCGAAAGACGGGTGAGGATTCTGTTGAGTTTTGCGCTGTCGGTGATTTCTTTCATTCTTCCTTCTCTTTTTTATCCAGAACGTTTAATATTTCAGTAAAATACGTCGGCAAGGGCGCCTCAAACGACATTTCTCGTTGGGTAACGGGATGGGTTAAAACCAGCTTTTTGGCGTGTAACAGCTGCCCGTTGAGTTTGAATTTCTGTTTTTTATACCCGTACACGGGATCTCCCACGACGGGATGAGAAATATGCTGCGCATGCACACGGATCTGGTGCGTTCTGCCCGTATAAAGCGAAAATTCACAGAGCGTATAGCCGCTTTTTTCGTAGCGTTTTAATACCCGATAATCACTGCGGGCAAACTTGCCTCTGCCCATAGGCAATACCGCCATTTTTAATCGATCGGAAGGGTTTCTGCCGATATCCGTGGCAATCGTACCCTCGTCGGTTTTAACGATACCCTCCAAGAGCGCAACGTAGATACGGCGGCAGGTTTTTTCGGCGATCTGGCGGGAAAGGTCTACGTGCGCCCTGTCGTTTTTTGCAACCACTAAAAGCCCCGAAGTGTCCTTGTCGATACGGTGCACGATACCCGGACGAATGACCCCGTTGATACCGCTTAACGAGTCGAGGTGATACAACAGGGCATTGACGAGCGTACCTGAAGTGTTGCCGTTGCCGGCGTGCACCGTCATACCCTGCGCCTTGTTTACCACGGCAATATCCCCGTCCTGATAAACGATATCCAACGGCAGATCTTCGGGGGTTGCCGAAAGCTCGACGGGTTCGGGTATGGTGAGAGCTACGGCAGCGCCCTTTTTGAGCGATTCACCGGCTTTTGCCGGTTTGCCGTCCACGAGCACGTGCCCCTCTTCAATGAGTTTTTTAATGGCGGAACGAGTGAACTCTTCCAAGCATGCGGTTAAAAAAACGTCTAACCGTTTACAGTTTTCTTCTACAATGAAAAAAAGTTCCTGCATTTTTTTTCTTACGACTCCGCATCTTCTTCCGTTTTATCCGTAGCTTGCTCTTCTACGGAATTCTTTTTCTTTCCGATTAAGGGAAGAACGGCGTCTTCACCGACGAACAATAGGCAAAAAAGCAGACAAACCCCGCCTATCGTAATGAAATAGTCGGCAAAATTGCATACGCCAAAGCCGATGCTGCTGATATCCATAAAGTCACGCACGCCCTCGGCAATGAGGATACGGTCAACGAAGTTGCCGAACGCACCGCCCGCTACCACGCAGAGCAAAAAACGGTGCGGATTATACTGCTTTGGCAACCAATAAGCGCCGACGAGCAGCGCAATCATGACCGGTACGGTGAGCCAGGTGATGATATCCATTGCCAAGGGATTATCCGAAAGCCAGCTGAACGCCATGCCCGAATTGTATTCGAGCGTGAGGTTCATAAACCAGGGAATAAATTTTATAACCTCGTGCTCCTCGATGAAAAACTCCGCCAAGCCTTTGGTGACGAGGTCTATGACCACGCAGATAAAAAACGCCAGCAGGCAGACGAGAAAAAATTTATTGTCTATAGCTTCTTTATTCCTCTTCAACATCGTCCATCAGTCCCAATTCTTTGCATAAATTTTCCAGCTTTAAATTGGCGTCGGGATAGAGAATTTTATCCATATCCAGCTCCCCTTCGCCGTTCGTTTCCAACGCCTCGTCCAATTTTTGGATATACGTATTAAATTCTTTTACGTCCGCTTCTGCGGGATACTTCTCGGCAAGAGCCGCCGCCAACGCACGGCAACGCTCTGCTAAGCGGTAAACGCCGTCACGGCGGGCTTTTGCATAGGCATCGGCAGATTCACGTATTTCCTGCCCCTTCTGTTCGGCGGAAATAATGGCGGAGGCAACGTGCGAACGCTCGTATTCGTATATGGATAATTTGGCGGAAAGATCTCTGTTTTCTTCGGTAAGTTCGATAATGCGCTTGCGCTGGGAGGTGAGTACGCCCTCGTACTCCTGCTCTATGCGAGCAATAATTTTTTTCACCTTATCAGCGGTGTAAAACTTAAACATTTTCTCTTGCCCCTTTCACTTCTTCCAACAATTTATCTTTGAGCGCCAAAAGCGACTCGCTTAAATCCACCTTGTATAAGTGCGGCATGACGAAACGGGTATATTCCTCCCAGAAAGAATTCATTTGCGCTTTAGCGTAATCGGAAATTTCTTTCAACGTAGGGAACTCGTATACTCGTTTCCCACCCGTAACGACGGGAATTTGTAACGCACGGAGGGTATAGTTTTCCACGGTCATCATCTTCCAACGTTCAATGGGATGACGCAGAGTAAGCGGCTGGCTTTCGTCAAAGCGTTCGCCACGTAAGGCAATGAGGTCGGCTACGGCTTTACCGCTTGCCTTATCGATAATACGGTAAACCTGCTTGAAGGCAGGGTTGGTGATTTTTGCGGTATTATCGGAAATTTTGATTTTTGCTATTTCTCTATCCCCTTCGTATACGGCAACCAATTTATACACGCCGCCGAGCGCAGGCATATCCTCGCTGGTAATCAGCTTGGTCCCTACGCCCCAGATATCTATTTTTGCGCCTTGGGATTTTAATGATTCGATAGACGCTTCGTCCAAATCGCCCGAGGCGCAGATGAGGGCGTTTTCAAACCCTGCCGCATCGAGCATTTTGCGGGTTTTTTTGGAGAGATACGCCAAATCGCCGCTATCCAAACGAATTCCCTTGGGCGCATATCCCTTCTCTTTTAAATAACGAAAGGTTTTAATGGCGTTGGGTACGCCGCTGCGCAAAGTGTCGTAGGTATCCACCAGCAGCATACAGCTGTCGGGGAATGCGTCGGCGTACGCTTTAAAGGCGTCGTATTCCGTGGGGAAGTTCATAATCCAGCTATGCGCCATGGTGCCCGATACGGGTATGGAGAACATTTGTCCTGCCAGCACGTTGGACGTGGATCTACACCCGCCGATGACCGCCGCACGCGCGCCGTAAATGCCTGCATCCGGACCTTGCGCACGGCGGAGTCCGAATTCCATTACCGCATCCCCCTGCGCCGAACGGCAGATTTTAGAGGCTTTGGTGGCAATGAGCGTTTGGTGGTTGATAATATTCAAAAGCGCCGTTTCCAGAAACTGCGCCTGAATAACGGGCGCTTTGA
>JAFTRD010000180.1 GCA_017462425.1 Clostridia bacterium
ATACCGCTATCCCGTTGCCAAGGTGACCACTGGTCTTATCCTCGCCGACCCATACGTATTTTTCAACCTTACCCCCCTTTCCGTCTGAAACGGGCATGCGCTGTATTTGCCCGCCGTGGGCTTGAATCAGCTCGCCTTGGGTATCCCGCCACTGTGCGCCGGGCGCAAACGAGGCGTACGGCGCAGTACGCTGTAAAAGCATGTTTTGGTTGTATTCCGCCACGGGAGCGCAAGCAGGAAACGAGAGCAAAAATACCACCGAAAAGATAAAAGTAAGAACGACGGTTAAAAATTTTTTTATTTTCATCGTTTTTTTCCTCCCTAAAACAACATGGGCGCAACGAGAAATACGTCCATTAACAATACGCCAAGCCAAAAAACGAACCAATTGAAGGGCTTTTTCTCAAAACGCTTTGCCGTAAAAAGACATAAAATTCCTATCCCGTAGGGCGATAGCGCCGGGCTGGAAAGGCTGCAAAGCACACAAAATAATCCCGTCAGAAGAAACAATAACGTTTCAAGCCCTTTTAAGACCATTACAACAACTCCGTTTTTTCTGTTCGTGAAAAATAACCGTACCGCCGTTATCAGAACGGCTAAAACGATGGCTGTAACGGTATAAAAGTTTAAAGGATCGCAACCCACGGCGTAAATATACACGGAGGGAAAGGTGAATGCGATTCCTATGAAGGAAAGGAGATATTGCAAAAGCTCCAACCAAACGTATCCCTTACATTCTCCCAAACGATGGCAAACCTCCCCCACGCAACATAAAATTAAGGCAACCACCAAGAAAATTGCCGTTAACGAGGGACTGAAATCCATGCCGATAAACGCAATCACCGATAAAGCGGCAAGAGATATTAAATAACAAATAATGCTAAACAGCGAATTTTTTTTATACGCTAAAGCCGTTCCCAAAAGAAAACAAAAACTGACGATTGAAGCGATAAGCATAAAATTACTCCGTAAGGTTGATATTTTTTATAATCCGAGCTTATAAATTTTTTCCGCTAAATACAAATACGAATTTTTTAAATCCTCTAAATTCTGATAATCCTTGGCGTAGTTCTCCAATAAGATATCCCCGTTAAACCCGTAATCGGACAGAATTTTCAGCATTTCCTCCGTATCAAACACACCCCTACCGGCAAGACAGGTATTTCCGTTTTCGTCTACGTCCGAAAAATGCACGTAGGCAAGCGACTCGCCCATATCGGCGATATATTCCCGATAAGCGTAGCCCGAAATGCGCGCCTGCTTTACGTCCAAAACACCCTTTAAATCAGGACATTCCCGTTTCAGCTCAGAAAAAACGCCCGGACGGTTATAGGTCGCCCATTCCACGTTTTCATAGGCAAGCGTAACGCCGTACCGCTTACATACGTCGTAAATTTTTTGAGTACGGGGGGAGAGATAATTGAAATTATCGTAATTTCCCTTGCGCTTTAATCTGCCCACGCCGTGGAAGGTATAGTATTTTGCGCCCATCTCCCTTGCCGCTTGCATGACCTGCTCCAGCCAGAAAAACGCATCGGCAATCATCTTATCGCAGATGGAATAGAGCTGCGGCTCGTACTGCTCGGGGAGCGCATGTACGGAATTGATATTTACGCTCCCTTTCCGCTCGGCAATGGTTTTTGCGAAATCTTTATTATACTCGCTGAACGTCGTTAAAAAGACCTCCGCCGTGGGCACGCCCCAGTCGTTTAAAAGCGCCGCCGCCTCGTCGTTGTTTTTTTTCAGAAATAAACTTGCCGTGGAAATTCCTGCGCGCATATACCCTACCTCTTTTAAGTTCCTTTATAAAGTATTGAAAGAGCCTGCTTTTAAAACAGGCTCTCGTACAGTTTTTTTAATTATTTTACGCTTGCCAAAAGGTTGGCTACCGCCGCCTTGAGCTCCACCAGCTTGTTCTCCGCTTCAAGCTCGTCGCCTGCCTTGACAGAGTAATACACTTTGAGCTTAGGCTCTGTGCCCGAAGGACGAACGCAGATAAAGGAACCGCCGTAAAGCTCGTAGTAAACGCAGTTGCATTTGGGAATTCCCAGCG
>JAFTRD010000181.1 GCA_017462425.1 Clostridia bacterium
ACCATTCCCGAAACGTTGGCAACCACCGAAAGATTATGTTCTTCGGTCAACGTAGGTTCTTCCAAATCGGGTATCAATATGGACGCCGTTCGCTTGATGGGTGAAATCATCAAAGAATCCGCCAATTTAACTAAGTCCACCGACGGACTGGGTTGCGCAAAGCTGGTAATTTTCTGCAATGCGGTAGAGGACAATCCCTTCATGGCAGGCGCCTTCCACGGCATCGGCGAAGCGGATACCGTCATCAACGTAGGCGTATCCGGTCCCGGCGTCGTGGAACACGCTTTAAAATCTATCCCCAACGCCGATCTGACCGAGGTTGCCGAAACCATCAAGCGCACGGCGTTCAAAATCACCCGTGCCGGTCAGCTGATTGCACGTGAAGCGTCCAAGCGTTTGAACGCCCGCTTCGGCATCGTAGACCTCTCGTTAGCGCCCACGCCCGCTCGAGGCGACAGTGTTGCGGCAATTTTGGAAGAGGTAGGCTTGGAAAGCGTAGGCACGCACGGTACCACGGCAATTCTTGCCATGCTCAACGACGCCGTAAAAAAGGGCGGCGTTATGGCAAGCTCCCGTGTGGGCGGACTTTCGGGCGCATTCATTCCCGTTTCCGAGGATATCGGCATGATCGAGGCGGCGGAATGCGGCAAAATTACTCTGGATAAATTAGAGGCAATGACCTGCGTATGCAGCGTGGGCTTGGATATGATTGCCATTCCCGGCAACACGTCAGCCTCCACCATTTCCGCCATGATTGCAGACGAGGCGGCAATCGGCATGATCAACAACAAAACCACGGCGGTACGAGTTATCCCTGCGCCCAACAAAAAGGTGGGCGAATGGGTCAACTTCGGCGGTCTTTTAGGCAGAGCGCCCGTCATGCCCGTGCATGAAAGCAGCGCCGAGAAATTTATTTCCCGTGGCGGATTGATTCCTGCGCCTATCCACAGCTTTAAAAATTAAGTAGGATTTTTTATATGGAAAGAAAGGAAATCGAAGAGCGTTACAAATGGAATTTAAGCGGTATTTTTACGGACGATAATGCGTGGGAGAAGGAGCTTTCTTCCCTTGAGAATGGCTACGATTTTTCAAAGTATAGAGGAAAACTCTCCGATAAGACTACCTTGCTCGAGCTTTTTTCTAAGGACGCCGAATTTTCCCGCCGCGCGGAAAAGCTGTACCTCTACGCCAGCACACGCCACGACGAGGACGTAAGAAGGGATAAATATATCTCCTATCAGGCGCAGGTGCAGTCCCTCTATACAAAATACGCTTCCTCCATCAGCTTTGTCGAGCCGGAAATTATCTCTCTTCCCAAATCTCAGCTCAAAGCGTGGATAGAGGATAGGGATTTTTCCGATTACGACTATCTTCTTTCCCGTATACTTAGGCAAAAAGCGCACGTTCTTTCAGAACAAGAAGAAAAAATTTTAGCCCTCGCCGGCGAGCCTTTGGGCGGTTTTCACGACGTATTTTCCATGCTCGATAACGCCGACCTACCGTTGCCCACGGTAAAGCTCGAAGAAGGCAAAACGCAGCTCACCCACGCAACCTACGGGCTGATGATGCACGGAGGCACGCGAAAAGAGAGAAAAACCTGTTTTAAGGCTTACTATAAGGCTTACGAGTCCCTGTTAAACGTCATTACGGCTACCTATACGGGCAACGTAAAAAAGGACGTGTTCTATAAAACGGCAAGAAAGTATGAAAGCTGTCTTTCTAAGGCTCTTTCGGGTGAAGACGTTCCGCCTGCCGTCTATAAAAATTTAATTCAATCGGTGCATAAGGCGTTGCCCGTTCTGCATCGCTATATGCAGTGCAGAAAGCAAATTTTACACTTAAAACGCCAACACATGTACGATATTTACGTACCGTTAGTGGAGGAGGCAGACCTGAAAGTTCCCTACGAAGAGGCGTATCGTATGGTCGTGGAAGGGCTTGCGCCCTTGGGTGAAGAGTATCAAAATCTTTTGCGCCGTGCATACGACGAGCGTTGGATAGACGTATACGAAAACACGGGTAAGCGCAGCGGCGCATACAGCACGGGCGTATACGATACGCACCCGTACGTGCTTTTGAATTACCAGCCCACCACCAACGAAATTTTCACCATTGCGCACGAAATGGGGCATTCCATTCATACCTATAAATCCAACGCCGCCCAGCCCTACGCGAAATCTTCCTATACCATATTTTTAGCGGAGATTGCAAGTACGGTCAACGAGGTGTTGCTCTTAAAGCATCTGTATAAGACCACGCAGGATACAAAGCTCAAAAAGTTCCTGCTCAATTACTATATCGATATGTTCCGCACCACGCTCTTTCGACAGACGCAGTTTGCCGAGTTTGAAGAGCTCGTGCATACGAAAGCCGAAAACGGCGAGCCGTTAACCAAGGAAAATTTGTGCGATACGTACTACGCCCTCAATCAAAAGTACTACGGCAGCGCTATTACGCACGATCGAGAAATTGCCTTTGAATGGGCAAGAATCCCGCACTTTTACCGCTCGTTCTACGTATACAAATACGCTACGGGCATTATATCCGCCGTCTCCATCGTGCGCAGAATTTTATCCGAGGGTGAAGCAGCCGTTCAAGATTATTTTCGATTCTTGGAAAGCGGCAATAAAACATGCCCCGTGGATATTTTAAAACAGGCGGGGGTAGATTTAACCACGACCGCGCCCTTTGATGCGGCGATGAAAGAGTTTGAGGATACGTTAACCGAGTTTGAAAAGCTCAATCGGGAAGAATAACGAAAAAAAATACCAACCAGAGAGGAGAAAGCATTATGCCAACCAACGTCAATACCATGCCGCACAGCGTAGACGCCGAGCTTGCGCTTTTGGGCTGTTTGATTATCGACAACGAATTGCAGGCGGATATTATAGAATCTTTAACCGAAGAGGATTTCTATTTAGAGGCGCATAAATACATCGTAAAAGCAATGCGGCAGGTATTTCTGGATAAAAAACCCGTTGACCTCGTCACGCTTTCCGACGCCTTGGAAAAGAGAGGCGAATTGGAGCGTGCCGGTGGCATTGCCTACATTACGGAAATTGCGCAAACCACGCCTTCGGCGGCGAACTATAAATATTACCTCGATATCGTCAAGCGTGACAGCATGAACCGTAAGCTCATTCGCGCCTCCCGAAAAATTATCGAAAACAGCATGAAAACGCCCGAAATGCGTGAAGCGCTGGAGTTTGCCGAAAAACAGGTATACGACCTCTCCAAACAGAGTGAAAACTCTTCCTTAAAAAGCATGGCGGAAGGCGATATAGTGGGCGAGGTGATTCATAAATTCGAGGAAATAAAAAACAACCCCAATATTCTCCGTGGCGTAGAAACCGGATTCAGACAGCTGGATAGAATGACCAACGGTCTGCAAAAATCCGACCTCATTATTTTAGCGGCTCGCCCGGGCATGGGTAAGACCTCCTTCGCCATGAACATCGTCGAGCACGCCGCCCTGCAAAAGGGTAAGGTCTGCGCGGTATTTTCCTTGGAAATGCCCCGTGTTCAAATCGTTCAAAGACTTCTCTGCGCCTATGCAGAGGTCAGCATGGAAAGGGCGTTGTCGGGAAAACTGGAACAGCGTGAATGGAAAAAGCTGTTCTTAGCCTCCGACAGACTTTCAAAAAGTAAAATTTATATCGACGATACCTCTCGCATCATGCCTGCGGAAATTTTATCCAAATGCCGCCGTCTGAGCGCGCAGGTAGGCGGCTTAGACCTCGTCATGATCGACTATATCCAGCTCATGGGCAGCGTTTCGGGTGGCAGCGGTAACGCCGAAAGCAACCGTCAGCAGGAAATTGCGGCAATCAGCCGTGACTTAAAGCTGATGGCAAAGGAGCTCAACGTTCCCGTCATTGCGCTTTCGCAGCTTCGCCGTATCCAGACCAAAGAACCCCAGCTTTCCGACCTTCGTGAATCGGGCGCTATCGAGCAGGACGCCGATATCGTTATGTTCATCAACCGTCCCGAGGCTACGGCAACGGCGGAGGAATTGGCGTCGGGCAAGGTAGTCAAGGGCGCAGCCGAATTGGTCATCGCCAAGCACAGAAACGGCTCGCAGGGCCGTGTGCAGTTAAAATTTATCGGCGAATCCACCAAGTTCGTCAACGTGGACGACCAGAACCGTCAAGACGAACCGCCCGTACGTGTTACCAAGCACGAGGAGTACGAGCCTACGTACGATTCTTCGCCTCAGGAAGAACTACCGCCCGTGGACGAGAGTCATCCCTCCAATCTGCGTCACGCAGGGGAGGAGGAGATGCCCTTTTAAAAACGCTTTAAAACGGCGGAGCAAGCAGATAGAATTGAAGTTGGTATAAGGAGGAAAGCGGATGAAGCGCAGGAAGGTACTCTTCGTCTGCACGGGTAACACCTGCCGTTCGCCCATGGCGGAGGCGCTGTTGCGCCGTGAGATAAAACGGCGAAAAATTAAATTCGTGGACGTGGCTTCCGTAGGTCTGCAAGTGGAAAAGGATGCCGTCATTCATCCGCTCAGCGCACAGGTTTTGGCGGAAAACGGATTATCCATGCCCAAATTTCGTCCCCGTCAGCTTACGGATAAGCTCTATCAAAACGCCTTCGTCGTTATCACCATGACGGATGCGCAGAAATCCTACTTTCACACCGACCCCAAGGTATACGCCATGAGCGAAGTGGCGGACGGAATACAAATCCCCGACCCGTACGGTCAGGGAATAGAGGCGTATCGCAACACCTTCGAGCTACTGATACGGGCGATTGAAAAAATTGCAGACAGCATTGCAGGAGAATGATAAAAAATTTTTTTTAATATTCCTCTTGCCAAAAAGGAAAAAAGAGTATATAATAAAGGAATAAAAAAATGGAGAAGAACAGTATGAAAATAGCCATTGCCTGTGACCACGGCGGTTTGAACTTAAAAAATGCGCTTAAAAATTATCTGGAAAGAAACGGATATGACTACGTTGATTTCGGAACGGATACTTCAGATTCCTGCGACTATCCCGATTATGCCCTTCTTGCAGCGGAAGCGGTGGCAAAAGGCGAATGTGAGAGAGGCATCGTAGTTTGCTCCTCGGGTATCGGCGTTTCCATCGTGGCGAACAAAGTACCCGGTGTACGCTGTGCGCACTGTCACGACGTATACTGCGCAAAATACACCCGTTACCATAACGACGCCAACATGCTTGCGTTCGGTGAAAAGTGTCTGGGCGTGGGCATGATGGAGGAAATCGTAACGGCGTTTTTAACCAGCGAATTCGAGGGCGGAGAACGCCACGAAAGAAGAGTTGCCAAAATTAAGGCAATCGAGGAAAAATATTCCAAATAATTACAATTATCGGAGGTAAAAATATGTTGGAAGAAGTTGTCGGCAACATTATAGAGGCAGAGGATAAAGCTGAACAAATCAAAAAAGACGCCAAGGAAAGCGCAAAAACCATACTTTCCGAAGCGCAAACAGCCTCCGAGAGCACTCGTGCGGCTTGCGTAAAAGAATGTCGTACG
>JAFTRD010000017.1 GCA_017462425.1 Clostridia bacterium
ATTCCGTGCGCAACTGGACGGATTTAAAGACGCTTCGTGCTAAAGCGCTTTACGATTTTGATAAAGATATTGAAATTCGTAAATCCCACGAAAGCCCCGTGGTTAAAAAGCTTTACGAAGAATATTTTGAAAAGCCCAACAGCCATAAGGCGCATGAAGTGCTGCATACTTCCTATACCCCCAGAAGCAAATATTAATAATAGCAAAAACTGCCGTAGTTTGACTACGGCAGTTTTTTTAATCTAAAGAGCAGGCTTTTCCCGTTCTTTATTTTTTTATAATTGTAAACGTCGATCTGTAAAAATCTATTAATCCGTCTTTTTTCATTCTTCCCAGCTCTGAAGAAAGAGCGCATCTGTCAACGGCAAGATAGTCTGCAAATTCCTGTCTGGAAAAGGGGATAATAAAGCTGTTTGCATTATTTTTAACCGATTGCGCCGTTAGAAAAGCGAGTATTTTTTCCCGCATAGTGCGCCTGGACAGATGTTCCACTTTTTCCAAAAAGTTTACGCAGTTATTGCTTACCAAAGACAATACGTTATATAAAAAACGGGTATGGTCAGCGCATACGTTCGGACAAGGGGAATGCATTTTTTCTCCGTTCATGCTTATAATTTCACAATCCTCTGCCGCCACCAATCTTGTGCTTATTTCGTGTTTCGCATATACGTATGCCGCTCCAAATACGCCGCTCTCGCCAATCTTGCTTATCATATTACGGTTTCCAAACCAATCTTCACTCACGGAAATAGCGCTTCCTTTCGTCAATATAATCAGGGAAGGCGCTTCGCCGTAACCCACGATTTCTGCGCCTTTTGAAAAGTTTTTTTTGCGTGCCTCAAAACAGCGCAAAATCTTTTCCGTATCTTTAACGCCCTCCATCAATCGGCATTTTTTAATTTTTTCAATAATATTTTCTTCCATGTTTTTTATTTTTTGTTGTATTTACAACGTAATTTTTTTTTAAATTATAATATAATATTGAAGATTTGTCAAACTATATATTATATTTCAACGGAGAAACGTTATGAAAAAATTTATCCTATCCGTTTGTATTGCGCTTTTGGCGTGTTTATTTCCGTTCGTCCTTACGGCTTGTAATGGGAACCCGTCCGAGGGCGCGCCTCAAACCGTGAGTATAGTTGCGCCCAACGGTGCGCCTTTTGCCGCTCTTGCCGATATGTGGGGAGAAGATATAGAGGGGGTAAGCGCCGATTACGAGGTTATTACGGAAACCAACGTAAGAACCAAAATGCTCAGCGGTGAAGCCGATTTTATCGTTGCGCCGCTCAACGTTGGCAACGCCGTACACACGGCGTATAAAAACGGTTCTTCTTCACACGATTACAAGCTGATGAACGTCACCAGCTGGGGCGTGCTCTATTTCGTCACCAACGATTCCGCCTATAAAACTCGTCAAGAATGCGCTAACGTATCCGAGTTTTTAGAGCAATTTTCTCAAAAAGAACTGCTTACGATAGGAGAAGCCGCCATTCCCGGCGCTACGGCAAAATATCTCTTTCAGCAAGCAAACGTTACGGTTAGCCTAAAGGGATCCGAAGCAACGCCCATTCAGCAGGCGTTTGTCAGCGCCAAAGCCGATGATACGGCTACCACTACTGCAATTTTTGCGCAACCCGCCATTACGGGTACCGCAGCGCAGTCCAAGGGGAAAGAGGTAAAGGTTCTTGCATCCGTCAGCGATATATATAAAGAAATCACGGGGGACGAATTTCCCATGGCGGGTATGTTTGTGCGCGCTGATTTTTACGAAGAATATCCCCAGTTCGTACAAAAGCTGAATACCCGTATTCAATCCAGCGTGGAAAAATTCAATTCAAACATCAACGCCGTAGCGGAAAAAATCGGCGCTATGGAAGAGCCGCCCATTCCTGCGGCAATTCTGCCCAAAGCATACGATAAAATGAACGTAAAATTCAAAACGGCGGCTGATTCTGCCGCTGCGGTTAAAAAACTGCTCACCAATATCGGCGCTTCTGCCGCAGACGATCTCTTTATTCCATGAAAAACTATTTGCAAAAGTATAAATATACGTTGATTACCGCTTTATTGACGGTAATATTGCTTGCAATATGGGAAATTGTTGCACGTATCATAGCCAAGGATTTAATCCTTCCCACGTTTTCTGCGGTATTTATTGAATTTTTACGTCTTTTTAGCAAGGAGATATTTTACACTTCTTTGTCCGCAACGCTGT
This sequence comes from Clostridia bacterium, assembly GCA_017462425.1. Next base: position 2,219 of record JAFTRD010000017.1, read on the forward strand.
TGAGATGCGTTATAGGTTACGTGTCAGGCTTCGTTCTCGGCGTAGTCTGCGGAATTACGGCAGGCAAATATCCCGCTTTTCATGCGGCAATGAAACCGTTTATCGCCGTTATGCGCGCCACGCCCGTTGCAGCGCTTACCATCTTGCTCTATCTTTGGGTGGGTTCCAATATCTTGCCGCCCATCATCGGTATTATGCTCATATTCCCCGTTATTTTCGAGCAGATTAGAACGGCAACGGCAAGCATTCCGCCCGAGCTGGAGGACGTACTGCAAGAAATGGGTTCTGGCTTTCTGCACAGCGCCCGTACGGTATATCTTCCGCTCGTTCTGCCGCATACTTTATCGGTTATTTCAGCTACGTTCGGAATGAACTTAAAAGCGGTTATCACCGCCGAAGTGCTCGCCTCGTCCATACCCAGTATAGGCAGGCAGATATATTTCGCCAACCAGAACGTAATTTATGAAATCAATACGCTCTTTGCTTGGGTGCTGGTTGCAATTATCGTATCGGTAATCTTTGAGACCCTGCTTAAAATTATATGTAAAAAATTAACCGAAAAAATTTCCTGGATGGTCGTTCGTTAAACGGACGCCCTTCTTTTTTACCCGTAATATATAAAAAAATCCTCCCCAACGCCAAAGGCGAAGAGGAGGTATTTTTTAATATGAATTTTATGACTTTAAAGTCGGCAGGGGAATTAATTAAACCACACCCTGTGCAAGCATAGCTTCTGCAACTTTAATAAAGCCCGCAATGTTTGCGCCGGCAACCAAATCGCCGTCCATGCCGTATTCTTTCGCTGCATTGTAAGAAGCCTCGAAGATATTTTTCATAATACCTTTCAATTTTGCGTCAACTTCTTCGGCGGACCAGCCGTAGCGCATGGAGTTCTGCGACATTTCCAACCCGGATACCGCAACGCCGCCTGCGTTTACAGCCTTGGAAGGCGCAACCACTACGCCGTTTGCCTTGAGGTAAGCAACTGCTTCTGCCGTGGTGGGCATGTTTGCAACTTCCACGTAATACTTAACGCCGTTTGCAACGATCTTCTTCGCATCTTCAATGCCAAC
>JAFTRD010000182.1 GCA_017462425.1 Clostridia bacterium
AAGGTGAAATTTGACGAATCTTTATTGGCATAACGAAATAAAAAACACCGCATCCCGACAGTGATATACCTTTCGGGATTTTTTTTGCTGTATAAAACACGAGCTCGGCGTATCTGAATAAATCCGAACTCGTTTTTTCTATTTTCTATCCGTATTTTAATGGAATTTTAACTGAATTTTAACGGAGCTTTCTGCCTTGTTTGGTGTTCATTACCGTAAGCATTTCCAGCTCCTCGCCGGTCGTAGCGTCGATATACGCAAAGTATTCGTTGCCGTTATATTCGCCGGTGAACTCGTAGGTCAACGCCTCGTCGCCCTCGTAGGGAATGAGCGCCAAGCGAGCCGTAGCAGGGGTTAATTTACCGCCCAAGGACTTCACGGCTTGCGATTCGGAAATAGAAGGCGTTTTTAATTCTCTTTCCTCGTGATTGAGGTAATATTCAATGGCCTCCATACCCGTCGCTCTACCCTTGGTTTCGCAGACCTTTACCCTCACCAGGTCGGAGTAACACAATACGCCGTCCTGCTCGTAAACGAAGGTGATATTTGCCGTAGCGCCATTCTCCTGCAGCCATACCGCTTTCATGTTTTGCATACCCAAAGAGGTTAAGAAGCTCTGCGCAATTTCCACGCACTGTTCCTGCGAAAAGTTGCTTGCCTGACACTGTTCATAGCTGTCGAACATAATTAGTTTTCCGCCCGCTTTGGAAATCTGCGCATAAATTTCTCTACCTCGTGTGTCCGTTAACGTGACGTTGAAACAGCTCAATCCGTCGGCAACGGCGTCGCCGGTATATTCCGCTTTGTCAATATCGTAACCTTCAAAATAGCCCTTCGCCACTTCCTCCGCCTTGGTTGCGGTAAGCTCCTCGCTGTCCGTAATGCCCTTTGCCGTTACTTTTTGCTTGTTCTCAAAGAGCGGACCTTCCTGCATAACGTTGGCGTTCAGATTGCCAAAGCCTTCCTGCATTACGCCGTTTTTAATATCTTTCACCAGCTTCGACCAATCCTTTTCGGTCATGGTATTGCGCAGGTTCTGCAGCTCCTTTAAAATGGATGCGTTGGTTTTATACATATATTCCAACGTCTGCTCGTCCTCGGCGCTTAAAGCTCTGCCTGAAGATACCTCGTTCAGCTTCTTACGGGCGTACTCGGACGTACGGTTGACGAAAGCGGTAACGTTGTTGGTGGTAGCCATTTCCACGGGGAAACGCTCCAGAACGCTCTCCATCAGTTCGCTTTGCACGAGAACGTCTGTGAGTAATTTTCTCTGTTCCGCCTTGCCGTTCGCAACCCGTAATTTATTGAGATTGGCGTCTAAGTTTTCGCTCAGCTCGGTCATTTCATAGAGGCTGCTGCGATAACCCTCGCCCATGGACACGGACATAGTGTTCATATTGATACCACCCACGGTGAGAAGGGTGAGCATAACGAGGGATGCCGTACCCAAAGAAATGACTGCCGCCAACCAGCCGCCGATACCGGGCGTGCGATTGGAACGGCGCTTGGTGCCCTCTTCACGCTTATGCTTGCGGTTTGCTGCCTCCAGCTGGCGCTTGTGCATACGTTCTTCCTTACGCTTTAAGGCAAGCTCGTGACGAAGCTCGGCGTTTTGCTTACGAAGAGCTATACGCTCCTGCTTTTCCCGTTCCTTGCGCTCCATGCGCTGCAGCGCCGTTTCGTTTTTCAGCATATCCTTGCGTGCTGCTCGGGCGGTACGGCGCTCCTGCGCGCGCTCTTTTGCCTGCATACGCTTTTCCATGGCACGTTCCTTTGCCTGTAAACGGCGTTCCTCTATGCTGTGTATTCTCTGCGCCCACGCCTCCTGACGGCGGGCTTTGCGCTCGGCGCGCGCCTTTGCCGCCTGTAAGCGAGCGTCTGCCTTGGAGTTTTCTTCGGTTACTTTCTTGGTAACGGTCTTTTTTACGGTAGTACCCGTGGTTCTTTTCGGCGTGGGTTCAACCGCCGCTACCCTTTCCTTTTCGATGCGCTGTACCTTTTTCGCCCCACTCGAAGTGTTGACGCCTACTTTTTTACTCGTCTTTTTCTCTTCCATAATTTCTACTCCTTAATTTGCAAATACGTGTCTGCCGATGATGGTTACGGTCTGACGGTCGAAAATCCAGCTGCTGGTGGCAACCGCAGGGTTGTAGTAATACAAACACCCATAGGAAGGATCCCAGCCGTTTAAGGCGTCCTGCGCAGCGTTATACGCCGTTTCGTCGGGTTCGAGATTGATCTGTCCGTCTGCAACCGCCGTAAACGCACCCTTTTGATAGATGACGCCCGCTACGGTGTTGGGGAAGGAGCTGCTGTCCACACGGTTTAAAATAACTGCGCCGATGGCAACCTGTCCGATATACGGCTCGCCTCTGCCCTCGGCGTAAATTGCCTTGGCAAGCAGGTATAAGTCCGTACTCGTATAATCCGAAGCCGAGGAGCCTTGACCGCCCGTTACGTTGTATTCCTTTTGCAGTACCTTTGCTGAAGCGTTCATGCCGAGCGCCTGATAGGTTTTTACCCCACTATGCCGTCTGCGGTAAGACCGTTCTTCTTCTGGAACTTCTTGACTGCCTGACGGGTAGCGCTGCCGTACACGCCGTCTATCGCACCGGAGTAGTAGCCCCACGCTTTCAAACGGCGCTGAACTTCTTTTACCTCACCGCCCCTAGAGCCCTGCTTGAGTACTGCGGACGGAATTGCCTCCTCCGCCTGCGCCGTAGCAGGGACGTTTTGCTGTATATGTTTTTCAATGGTGAACAGCGCATAAATCAAGCCAAGGGCTAAAAATGCCAGCGTGATTGCGCCGATTCTTAATACTTTTTTCATATTATATTATTTTCCTCCTATGTAAAAAAAGCGTTGGGTTATGGGTTAAAAAACTCCTCTATCATTTGCATGATTTTGGAACGGTATACTACGTTCTGCCCGTTTACGGCTGTAAAACACAGGGGCGGATAAATACAGCACCACCAGTTATCCCCTTTGCCTTCGCCGAGCTCGATGATAAGCGCATCGTAGACCCCTGATTCCAGCGTGTATTCCTCGTATACCCTGGTGGGGAAAGTTTCCTTTCTTACCCCTGCCCGTACGCCGTAGGAAAAGCCGTGTTTTTGTAAGACCTTTTCGCTGACGTCTATCAGCTCGGTCAAACGGTTCTCCATCACCCGAATTGCCTCCTGCTTGGTGGCGCAGTGTACAATCCAGGGCGTAACCGCCTCCACGACCGCATCACGCACAAGATATTTGACCGTTTGGTCTATCTCCGCATTGGAGTTCGCGCGGATATGCACCCGTAAATAATCAGCTCTAACTTGGGGGGAATCCACCCCACTGCCGATTGCCGTCAAAATTATTATGAATAAACCAAGAAAAAGTATACAGAATTTTTTCATTTTTTGTTCCTCCGTTTTTCGTGTATTGACAAACGGGATAAAATTTATACGGTTACGGATAAAAAATGCGGGAAATAAGAAGAAAAAAAATTAATTGAAAAATTTTTAAAAAAGTAGATAAAAACGCTTGCAATCTTTTAAAGGATATGGTATAGTAATAAAGCTGTTGAGCAAGTTTGGAAGTTTAGCTCAGTTGTGAGAGCATCTGCCTTACAAGCAGAGGGTCATAGGTTCGAGCCCTATAACTTCCACCAAAAAAATAGTGCGGAATATATATGCGGGAATGGCTCAGTGGTAGAGCGTCACCTTGCCAAGGTGAATGTCGCGGGTTCGAATCTCGTTTCCCGCTCCAAACAATTCCGCACTATTTTTTTTATTTATTGCATATAATAAAAAAGGCGACGGCGCTATATCCAAGCGGTAAGGCCAAGGTCTGCAAAACCTTTATGCCCCGGTTCAAATCCGGGTGGCGCCTCCAAAAACAAAGCTCCGTATCGGCTACGGAGCTTTTATATTTTATGCCGCTGTGGTGGAATAGGCAGACGCAAGGGACTTAAAATCCCTCGGGAGCGATCCCGTGCCGGTTCAAGTCCGGCCAGCGGCACCACAAAAAAGGACAGTCCTTTCGGGCTTGTCCTTTTTTGTGGTGCTGACCGACGAGAAACGCTTTTTTGCCGGTGAAAGTCTGGACGAAGGCGGGTAAAAAAACAATTAATAATTGTTTTCCGCCGTAGAGGGAGCAGATACGACACTATAATTTAAAACGTCCCCCTTTTTCTGCGACCGGACAGCGGCACTTTTTTAAATTAAAATTTCTTCTCCTTTTTTGTTTTGCTGTTGATCCCAATCTTGAAACGATGGTTCAAAAAATTCGGCGGCAGGAAAATTTTATTTGTTTCTTTTAACCAACCCTGCGCCAGCTGCAAAAATCAATTTTTTGTCAGTCAGATTACATTAAGCGCCGCAAAGGTCGCAAAATATGCGCCGTACAGGCGATTTCTGCCACAAAAGCAAAAAACCAAGGAAAGGGAATCGTAAAGGATACTGTTGCCCAAATAGA
>JAFTRD010000018.1 GCA_017462425.1 Clostridia bacterium
TGCATAGCTTTATTCAAAAGGCAATCTATGAGCTTACCGTTTCTCTCCCCTTGCGAAAAGCGAAGGTCTATTTCGCTTAAAGCCTTGTTCATGGGCAAAGGCAAAAGCGCATAGTCGTCGTTCAAGACGTATTCCTTGAGCTTTGCCGTATCTATATTGCCGTAGGGATATAAAAGCTCGGGCGTAATTTCCCTGCGCACGTATTTGCACTTTATCATGACTTTGGCGTTATGATAATCGTTTTTCTTCAACAGCGCCTCGGCTACGGGGGCTATGGGCGAGCACTCGTTCAAATAGGCGTAGATGCCGTCCAGCGCACGGGAAAACATTTCGTCCGTCGTTTCCCCCTCGAAGCCGAATTCCGTTAAACATTTTTTAAGTTCTGCTATATTTGCGCAATCCAAAAGCCGCTGATAGCGTTCTGCCGTCAGCATAGAACCCAAAGCGGCGTAAGCTCTGGTATTGGCAAAAATAACGCTGTTTACGCCCATGACTTACTCTCCCAAAAGAATTGCCGCAATTTCCGTTTCGTGCGATTCTCTGTATTCCTTCAAAAGCATGGAAACGGTGAGGTTTTTATCGTATTTTTTGCTTTCCAGTATAATGCCGCCCGAAAAAGCACCGTCTGCACGGTAAGAAAGGGTGATGCCTTTTTGCTTGGCGTAAGATAAAATCTCCTCTTCGCTGACCCGAGCTTTATCCGCCGAAGCTACGACCACCGTTTCGCCCTCTTCCGCATATTGATCCAAAAGCGAGAAAATAAACTGAAGATATTTTTCGCCGTCCAAGGACAAAATGGACTTTTCCGCAGCGGAAAATACGTCCAAAAGACAGGACTGTTTGACCTGCAACGTGAGTTTTTTTACGTCCATATTGGCGAGCGTAACGGCACGGGCAAGAGCGGCTTTTTCGCTTTCGGCGCACTGAAGAAGAGTCTTTTCTTTGAGCTCGGCGCAAAACGCGCGGTCAGACTCGAAAACAGCCGCCGCTTTTTGCTGCGCCGCAGACAAGGTTTGCGCTTTTTCCTCTTCCGCTTTGGAGAGAATGTTGGCGATGATATTATCCTTTCCGTTCATGTTGACTCCAAAAAATTTTATCTATTATTACATCATCAAAATGGTGATTGCGGAAATAACCAAGCTTAAAATAGCGTACATTTCTACGATACCCGCATAGATCATTGCAGATACGAAGCCTTCTTCTCTTCTGGCATACAGATTGATACCGCTTGCCGCTACCTTACCCTGGAAAATGCCCGACGTCAAACCGCCGATTGCCATGGGCAGACACGCAGCGAAGATAGCCAAGCCGGATTCCATCGTGAAAGAAGCGTCCGCAAAGTCGAGTCCGCCGCTGAACACGTTCAGATTAACCAGTACGAGGAAGGCTACTGCCAGACCGTATAAGCCCTGCGTACCGGGCAACGCCTCTAAAATCATGGCTTTGGTTGCCTTTTCGGGCTGTTCAGCCGCAAGACCTGCCGCTGCTTGTCCCGCCAAGCCTACGCCGACGGAAGAGCCGATACAAGAAAAACCTACTGCCAACGCTGCGCCCAAGAGCGCTATCCAATATCCCATAAATTTTAAACCTCCTGATTCTTTATGGTTACGTATTTTAAATTCAATCCCAGCGGAGTGAACAGTTTTCCTCCACCGTGATAAAATCTTCCGAAAAATTCTATAAACTGCAATCTGGAATCGTGTACGTAAATACCCAAAAGCCCGATTGCAAGGTTTAACGTATGACCGATGAGTACGATGATGACCGCAAAGGCGTAACCCACGCCCGGCAACATACTAACGACTACGCTTGCCAACGTGTTGAATACCAGACCGATAACGCCCGACGCCAAAGAAAGACCGAACAAACGGGAATAACTCATGACGTCCGAAAAATAATTGACGATGCCGTAGAGCGGCTTGACCGCACCGATGATTCTGCCGAAAAAGCCCTTGCCTCTGATTGCGCCGCCGAACATTAAAACGGCTACGCCGACGCCCAGGGTAATCAAGCCTACGAGTATAGGCAGTTCGGGCATAAACATTGCGGACAGTACCGCTAAGCCTGCGCCGAGGAAAATGACGTACCAGCTGAAAATATCGTATACGGCATCGGCAAGGTGACCGTTTTTAATAAAGTCGTACGCCTGGTAGCCCATACCGACGAAAATTTGTAAAAGTCCCAAGCCAAAGCACAAAATTAGCATGGTGATTGGATCGTCCATGGGACTGAACCAGAGCGGCTCGACCGTTTCTATGGAGAAAATACCGCCGAACAATAACCCCCAGACCACGGCGGAAATACCGCCCATGCCAAAGACGAGGAGCAAACTCTTCATGCCCTTTTCTATCTTACAGAACTTAACCACCCCAAACGTGGCAAGGGCGAGCAGTAACCCGTAGCCCGCATCCCCCAGCATGATGCCGAAAAAGATGAAGTAGAAAATTGCAACGAAGGGGTTGGGGTCTGCCTCGTTATACGCCGGAGGAGAATAGGTGTTGGTAATGCTCTCGTACGGGGATACCAAGCCGTTATTTTTTAAGAGTGTGGGCGGACAGTCTTTATCCTCCACGTCCTCCACCGTTAAAACGACGTTTTGCGTGGCTTTATAAATAACTTTCTCCACCCGTTCGCTTTCGGGCGCGGGGACGAAGCCTTCCAGAACGAAGGTCTGCGACGTTTGCGCAAAATCACCCTCGGCACGGAGCATCTCCATGCGGAAACGGGAATTGTCGCAGAGTAATTTCAAAGGTTTCGTATACGGTAAATATTCGGTTGCCCGCTTGGTTAAATTACAATCACGCTCTTCCAAGCTTTGAATTTCCGCTTGGATTTCCTGTAATTTTTCCTCTGCCGTACAGTCGAAGGTATACGGGCAGGGGGCGTAGCCAAGCGACGTCAGCTCCGATTCCAGAGCCTGCTTCCGTTCCCTTTCTACCGCCGTGAATAAGAGATATTCCGTCAGCTTTTGCTTGGCGGTTTTGACGGGAATGATTTGCAGCTCTGCGCCGTATTTTTCGGCAAGAAGGGCGACGTCCTTTTCCAAGGTCTTGTTTGCTTTGCAGGCGCCGAGTAAAAATTGAACGTGTTGGGTTTGTATTATTTGCGAGAATTTTAACGTAAAATTTTTATAGGGGCGCAAGCCTTCTTGTAAGGTTTTGAGCGCCGTGATACGGCTCTTTATTTCGTTCTTTTCTACCGCAATTGTCTCTAAATTCTCGCATACGGTAAGCAGTTTTTCCTGCTCTAAGACAATATTTTCAAAATCGTCTGCCGAAATAGCTTCACGCACGGAGAACAGGCTGCCCTTTTCTTCGTACAGGGAGTCTTTTTGGAATAACCCCTCTTTTATCAGCGACTTCATTTGCTTTTTTTGCGCA
>JAFTRD010000019.1 GCA_017462425.1 Clostridia bacterium
CGGATCTTTTAACTTTTCTTCTAATTTCGGAATTTTTAAGCCCAACAGCTCGGCGATGGTGGATTTACCGTCCATGAGCTTGGTCACTTTGTCCGTTTCCGAATAAGGCACACGCATAACCCGTCCGATATCCTTGATGACCGCACGGGACGCAAGCGTGCCGAACGTTACGATCTGCGCTACCTTTTCGGGTGAATATTTCCGGCGCACGTAGCTGATGGTCTCGTGACGGCGCTTGGTGCAGAAATCCACGTCAAAGTCGGGCATGGATACACGGTCGGGGTTTAAAAAACGCTCGAAAATCAGGTCGTATTTCAGAGGATCTACGTCGGTGATGCCCACGGCATAAGCCACGATACTGCCCACGCCTGAGCCTCTGCCGGGACCTACGGGAATCCCCTGCAAGCGGGACCAGTTGATATAGTCCCAGACGATTAAGAAGTAATCGGCAAAGCCCATTGTGATAATGACGTCAAGCTCGTAATGCGCACGCTTTTTAATTTCCTAGGTAAACTCGTCGTAGCGCCCCTTCAACCCCTCCCAAGTGAGCCTGGTGAGGTAATCGGGCGAGGTAGAACCGTCGTCGGGGGTGTAGAGCGGAATGAGCGACTTGTCGTATATGGGATCGCCGTTGGGCTTTAAATCGAATACCGGTTCTTCTATTTTATTGGCAATGACACGGGTATTGGCGATTGCCTCGGGCACGTAGGAGAACAGCTGCGCCATTTCGTCGCCGCTCTTAAAATAAAACTCGTGCGTATCAAAGCGCATACGCTTGGGGTCGTCCAACGTCTTTTTGGTCTGGATACAAAGGAGGATATCCTGCACCTCCCAGTCCTCTTTATTGATATAATGCACGTCATTGGTGGCAACGAGCTGGATATTTAGCTCCCGTGCAAGCTGTATCAGAAGCGGGAGAATCTGCTTTTGTTCGGGCAAGCCGTGGTCTTGCAGCTCGATATAAAAATCTTCGCCGAAAATCTCCTTCATTTCCAAGGCGAATTTTTTTGCGCCCTCGTAATCGCCCGCCGTTAAAAGACGGGGGATTCTTCCAGCCAAACAGGCGGAAAGACAGATGACGCCCTCGGAATGTTCTTTGAGCGTTTTATAGTCCATACGGGGCTTGCCGTAAAAGCCTTCGATATAGGACATGGAATCAAGGTATACGATATTGCGGTAACCCGTCTTGTTTTTTGCAAGCAGAACAAGGTGTTCGGTTTTTGATTTGGGCGTTTTATCGTGATAATCATCAGTCATGTAAAGTTCGCAACCGATAATATATTTTAAGCCCTTTTTAACACATTCCTCGGCAAAATAGAGGGTGGCGTACATATTGCCGTGGTCGGTAATGGCGCAGGTGTCTACGCCCGTTTTTACCATATGGTCAACGAGGTCGGATACCTTTGCCGCACCGTCTAAAAGACTGTATTCGGTATGAAGATGTAAATGTACGAAATCGGTCATTGTATTGATTATCCTTTTGTTTTGCTTATCTCTTCGTATAAATCCACGAGCTTTCTCATTCGGTGATTGATACAGCTTTTACTGATTTGCAGCATCTTGGCAAGCTCGGAAAGGGAGGCCTCCCTGTTTTCCAGCCGAAGCTTGGCTACCGCTTTAAGCTCTGCGTCCATTTTAGATAAAAAACCTTGCTCCTGTAAATAACCGATGGCAAGGCACTGCTTTGCCGCCGCCGTAGCCGTTCGGTCCATATTGCCTACGAAACAGTTATTCACTCGGTTGGAGTTATTATTCTCTTCCCTCTCTTCCGCCGTATCGTTCAGCTTTTCCAAGGACGCTTCTGCACCCACGATGGCTAAAAAGTCGGAAATTGCCGCCAAAGAGGCGATGTATACCACCGAGCTTTCCTTGCGTTTGACCACCTTGGCGATTAAATGATACTCTTCCAAAAGCGCAACGAAATCTTGCGCCGTTTCTTCATGCGCAAATACGAACTCCAGATGATAGCCCGTCTTTGCGCCCGAGCGTGGCAAGGTACAGCTGCCGCCGCCGAGGAACGCACCTTTGATATAGGCAAGTTTACATTCCTCGTCCGCCAATACCCGCTTGGAAATTCCAGAGAATAAAGCGTAACTGTCGCTCTCTGCCTCCGGCTCGAAAACGCCTACGTCTATGAGTATATCGTACGCCTTTTCGCCGTTATAGGCAAGGGTGAGCTTGTCCTTGCCGCTGAGTCTGTCCTCCGTGGCGTTTGCCGTGCAGGCTACGCCGTACAGCCTTTCGATTAAAGAGAGATAATACTCGGCAATTCGCTCCGATTCGGTAACAAGGAAAAAGCCAAGCCCGTCTTGGGTGTAGGAAATACAACCGCTTGTACGCACGAACGCCGAAAGCGAAGCCACCTGAAGGGGTCTTTTTTTTGGTTTTTTGGCAAGCAATTCACGCTTGATGCTCAAAGTAAAATTAGCCAATTTTTTTCTCCCTTATCCTCTTTTTATCTACGTTCTTTCCATTCACGGAACCGAAATTTTGCCGTGCGCCCGTCGATATTGTCTATCCGCTCCTTGGGAAAATTGAGACGGGCAAACAGCTCGTCCGCCAAACGGGTATCCCCCACCCGATCGGGCGAATGGGCGTCGGAATTAATGAGAAACCGCACGGAAGTTTTATCGACGATCTCCTGCCAGACTTCGTCGGATAAGTGCGATTTTTTGGTGTTGATTTCGAGATACGTGCCGTAGTCGGCGGCGCATTTTGCCACTTCCAAAGCGTTGGAAGGACAATGATAGCCTAAGTGGGAGATGACGTCTACGGGATTGTTTTGAATGGTATTGACGTACGCCCTTGTGTTGCGCTCTATCAGTTTTTGACTAGGCTTTAAATGCAGTTTATCGGTGAAAAAGTTTGCGCCGAAATAGTTGACCCAGGCGGAAAAATTTTCATACGCTATGAATACGTGCTTACCGGCAAGAAATAAGTCGAAATTTTCAAAGTCGGCAGAGCGCATATCGGTTTTTCCGCTCTCCCCCAAAACGTTCGCCTCTATCCCGACAAGCACTTTTACGCCCGTTTCTTCTTCCGCTTGCCTACACTCGGCACTGAGCGCAGACAGCTTTTTACGGCGAAGCCCAAAGGCGATATGCGAAAAGCCGTGGTCGGTTATACAGATTTGCTTTAATCCCTTTTCCTTTGCCGAAAAGGCGTTTTCTAATACCGTACCCTTACCGTGGGAATAGGGTGTATGGGTATGGTAATCGGCTGTGAGTATCATATATTTCTCCTATTCTATGTAACGTATTTCTTCGAGTAATACTACGCCCGTACGTTCGTAAACCCGACGCTTTATGCGTTCGATAAGGACGTGAAAATCCTTAGACGTAGCGTTGTTTTCATTGACGATAAAGTTTGCGTGCAGAGGGCTTACCGTAGCGCCGCCCATGCGCCAGCCCTTACAGCCGCTCTCCTCTATGAGCTTGCCTGCGGAAGGTCCGTTTTCGGGATTTTTAAACACGCAGCCCATACTTTTACCCTTGGGCAGATTGATTCTTTTTTGCGCCGTACGGGCAATATTTTCCGCCACCTCGTCGGGTGTACTTTGTTTCAGACGGAACCGAACGGAAAGAATGACGCAAGGCATACGCTGAAAGACGGTATCTTTATACGCAAAGCAGCATTCTTTGGCGGTGTAAGTTTGAATTTTACCGCCGTGTAAAAACGTAACGCTCTCTATCACGTCGCCTACGTGCCCGTCCTTCGTGCCTGCGTTCATAAAGGTAAGTCCGCCCACCTTGGCGGGAATACCCGTTAAAAACTCCAACCCGCTGAGCCCACGCTGTTTGCAGGTTCTGAGAAGCTGCCCCACGCTCACGCCGCATTCCGCCGTTAATACGCCGTCCTCTTCGCCGCAACGATTGAAATTATCCGTTACCAGCACAACGCCGCCGTACGGCTGGTCTGAGGCAAGCACGTTACTGCCTGCGCCCAAGGGGAAATAACGGATATTACAACGCTCGCACAGCCGTACGAGGGAAAGCAGCTGCCTAACCGTTTGCGGAAGGAATGCGTCTATATTGCCGCCCACGCCAACCGTGGTGTGTAGGGCGAGAGAAAAATTTTGCTCGAAGGGAACGCCCGGTAAAAGCGCCGAAAGTAAAAGTCCGTATTGACCCATTTTTTATTCTCCTTATTATTGTAACACAAAATTCCGTTCAATTCAATGCTTTCAAATAATTTTTTAAAATTTTTACGTCGCCGTTGATGAGAGCGCTTTTTCCCTTGTCTCGCACTTCCGCCAAAGCCGATTCACTCACAAACGCCGAGAGCGTATGTTGAGGCTTTATGGAGGACACCGGATACATACCGATATCGGAGAGCGTTTTTTGCGTTTCTTCGGATAACAGCAGGGAGATAAACCCTTCGCAGGGCGAGGCGGCGTCCTTGTCGGGCGTAGTGACGGCGATGTATTGATATAAGTCGTTATACTCGGTTAAGTCTTGACGATATACGTTGACGCCACGGGTTTGAAAACGGCAGACGTCACGCTGCGTGCCGAGCATATAACGGTATTTGCCGTTTAAAAAATGCACGTACGCTGAGGTGGAATCCTCCGAGGCTATCTCACCCGAAACGCCGTGCAGCGCCGCCGCTACCCAAGGTAAATTTTTACCGCCGACGGAAAGCAAGAGGTTTTGAGCGTTGACGGAGGAAAAATCGTCCTCCAGGCAAAAGAGGAAATAGCCGCCGCCGCACCAAGGATAAGCGTAACAGCTTTCACCGATCTCCCCACCGCTAAAGCGTACGGAGAGCGCGC
>JAFTRD010000020.1 GCA_017462425.1 Clostridia bacterium
AAAAAAATCCCGAAAGGTATATCACTTTCGGGATGGGGTGTTTTTTATTTCGTTATGCCAATAAAGATTCGTCAAACTTTACCTTAAAGTTAGGTTCCTGTGAGCCGGGCTGTTGGCAAAGTCTGGTAACGGGGATTAAAGGAATTTGTACGGGGGGCAACATAGCCGTTGCCAGCAGGTTTGCAACCGCTGCGCGCAGAGAGGGTAACAGTACGTTCACCGTAGCGTAATTCAAGGTCTGCATATCCTGTTCAGTGTCTACGTTTTCGGCTTCAAAAACCCCTCCAATGTGTACGCAAACGCTGTAAGGGGTGGGTTTTTCGGGGGTGGATTTCATTTCAAAGCGAATACCGGCAAGATAAATTTTTTCTGCGGAGGGGACTTTTTTTACTCCTTCCACATGAAATTCCTGCTTAAATTCCGTATTTTTTCCCGGTTCGGGACGGAAAGCGGGGTTGGCTACAACGGATAATTCCTTAAAGGTAATACCTTTTAATGCATAATTCATAATTTTTTACCTCAAACAATAAGATAATAAAAGTATACCATGCTTTTCCGCATTTGTCAATGCCGTTTTGGTAAATTTAACGTAGATTTACTAAACGTTTGACTTTTTTTCTTTTGAATATAAACTATTGACAAACTTTTTGATAAACAGTATAATAAAACCGTATTCCGTACGGCTTCAAAAGGAGTAAAATATGGGGTTCGTTGAACTGGTACAATCGTTTTTTGAAAGCGTTTTCGGCAACGCCTATCTCGTGGGGTTCATTATTTCCATGATTCCCTTAATAGAGCTCAAGGGCGGCATTATCTATATGATCGTGCAGACGGAAAACGTCTTTCTTTCCTTCCTCGTCGGTGTGTTGGGCTCGTCCGTCGTTGCGCCCGTACTCCTGCTTATTTTTATTCCGCTTATCCGTTGGATGAAGAGTACTAAAATTTTTAGAAAAATCGCTACGGTGGTGGAAAATTATTTCAAAAAGAAATCCACTGCCTTAGAGCAAAAGGCAAACGCCGCCGAGGTGAACGTTCAGGCGGAAAATACCGAGGAGCTTCGGCGTAAAAAAATAGAACGGGCAAAGTACGTGGGGCTTTTTATCTTCACCGCAATTCCCTTGCCCCTAACGGGCTGTTGGACGGCGTCCGTGGTTGCCTCGCTGCTCCATTTAGATTATAAAAAATCGCTCTTATTCATCGTTCTCGGCAACGTAGTTGCAGGTGCGGCAATCACCCTGTTGGGCGGCGTTTTAAACATTGCCTTCTTCCGTTGAAAAAAGAAAAAATACCTATCCGGTCGGACGGGTATTTTTTTACGTTTTGTTCTGTTTTTAAATAACCGTATAGTGTTTTTCTTTGAAATTATTGATTACGCAGGCAGTAAAAAGAGATATACGAAATATCCCGCAGCGCACAGCAGCAGTACCACGCCGCCCCAGCGCTTTATTTTTTTTGCGGGGAGGTAGCCGAGCACGGCAAGAAGAATTGCCGCTCCCAATGCAATACAGCCGTCTATGAGGAAGGCAGGGGCAAAGGTAAGGGGAATAATGGCGGCGGAAATTCCTGCAACCATTAAAATGTTAAAGATGTTACTGCCCACAATGTTACCTACCGCAATGTCCGTTTTGCCCTTGATCGCCGCCGTAACGGAGGTAACCAGCTCGGGCAGGGAAGTGCCTATGGCAACCACGGTAAGTCCGATAATGCGCTCGCTTATCTTAAGCTCGGTGGCAATTTCCGTTGCAGCGTTCACGGCAA
>JAFTRD010000183.1 GCA_017462425.1 Clostridia bacterium
CGGCTTACACCACCGAGCAAGGTAATATCGTATGCTTCCGCCCTGATTTAAACGCAGCACGTATGCGTGATTCGGCAATGCGTTTGGAAATGCCCGTATTCCCCGAAGATAAGTTTGTGGAAGCCGTAAAACAGGTTGTAAAGGCAAACGCAGCCTACGTTCCACCTTACGGCAGCGGCGCTACCCTTTACTTGCGTCCCTATATGTTCGGCTCTAATCCCGTTATCGGCGTAAAGCCCGCTGAAGAGTATCAGTTCAGAATTTTTGCAACGCCCGTAGGTCCTTACTTTAAGGGCGGCGTTAAGCCCTTGACCATTAAGGTTTCCGACTTCGACAGAGCCGCTCCCAACGGTACGGGACATATTAAAGCCGGCCTAAACTACGCCATGAGCTTGCACGCCATTGAAACGGCGCATAAGGAAGGATATAACGAGAATATGTACCTTGACCCTGCTACCCGCACCAAGGTGGAAGAAACGGGTGGCGCAAACTTCCTGTTTATTACCAAGGACGGTACGGTGGTTACCCCGAAATCGGACAGTATTCTCCCCTCCATTACCCGCCGTTCGCTCTGCTACGTGGCGGAAAAATATTTAGGCTTGAAAGTAGAACACAGAGAAGTTCTTTTATCCGAACTGAACGATTTTGCGGAATGCGGTTTGTGCGGTACGGCAGCGGTTATCTCTCCCGTTGGAAAGGTTGTTGACCACGGTAAGGAAATTTGCTTCCCTTCCGGCATGAACGAAATGGGCCCCGTAATTAAAAAACTGTACGACGCTTTGACCGGTATGCAGATGGGCAGAATTGAAGCGCCCGAAGGCTGGATTGAAGTGATTGAATAATTGAATACGTAAAAGTTAAAGCCGCTTGAGTGTTATTCTCAAACGGCTTTTTTGTATTAAAAATGCTTACACGTTATTTTATTTTTTACGCACGACCGTCTATTAAAACGGGAACGGTTTCCTGTTCCACCCAAGCGCCGGCGTTGGATTGATAGCGCATCGTAGCGTACCAATATTTATTCTCTCCCGACGTAGAAGCGGATGCGGTCAATTCATAAAAAATATTTAAATCGTCCGTATGATTATAAGCCTCCTCTATCCGTTCGCCCGATTCGGTGACGGAATACAGATAGACGTATACTTCTATGGTGGAAAGCCCTACGGTTAAATCGTTGCGGACGGTTGCCGTAACGGCGCCGTTGCTCCCCTCCACGGAGAGAGAAAGAGTGGAAAAAAGTCCTGTGCGCCAGGATGCTTTTTCTCCCGAAGATGCGCAAGAGGCAAGACTGAAAATAAAGGTCAGCCCCAATAAAAGACAAGCCAAAACACGAAGGAGCGAAAACTTATTTCTCTTCATCTTTTTTCTGCCTCCTCTTGGAAAAGTACAGCACGGTGCGGACGGTTTGCGCCGCTATGAATACGACGAGGGCTACGATTAAAATAACGGTTACCCCCGTCCAATCGACGATGAACGCCCGTACCGTAGTGGAATTGACGTTGGGGGAAATGCCGATAATGAAAAATCCTATACCCAAAGCGATTACGAACGCAACGAAAATCCAGCCTCGAACCAACCTCCAAAGCTCGTACGCCGCCGCAAGCGTTATGCGGTTATTTTTTGGGTTTGTTTCAGACTGTGAAAGGGCAACCAAAGAATCTTCTTTCCCCACCGCAGGAAGCGCTGTTGTATTAGGCTGTTCTGCGGGCATTTTTTCTTCGGTTGCAACGACCTCGGTATTGCCGTAAAAATAATTTGCGGTAACGCCGAATTGCTCGCAGATTTCTAAAATTTTATCTGAACGGGGAATTTGCTTACCCGTTTCCCACTGCGAAAGCGCCTGACGGGAAACCCCTATTTTATCGGCAAACTCATCCTGTTGCAAGCCCTTTTCCTTACGGAGAATTGCAATTTTATCGCCTATATTTTTAATTTCAGACATGTTTTTTCCTTTTGCGGAGCTTTTAATTTAAACGCTTTGCCCGTTTATATTCTCCTTTAATCACCGAATATACAAATCCGAACAAGAACAGAATTAACGTACAAATCGCAGCCATACTGCCACCGCCGAAAGCGATGTTTATTCCGCTTAGCAGTCCGGAAATTTCCGCAACCGAAACGCCCTGCTGCGCAAGCAACGTCAATACTACGTCCATATTACTGAAAGCCAACGTAGGCAACAGCACCAAAATAAGGAAAGGCAACGCCGTAAAAAGCTTTACAAAGAATGCGCCCATCGGTTTTCCCGTTAAAATCTTAAACAAGCTCTTGATGAGCAGCAATCCCCAAAGTAAATATAGAAGACCGATGATTACGCTGAATACAATGAAAACTATGTACAGTACCGTCTCGTATTCACCCAACAACTCAAAGACGTAAGCGGTTAAAATTTCGGAAATCTCCGCATCGTCCGGTATCGTGGATTCGTCCACTATGCCCGACTCCACCAATACGTCGGTAACAATTTCATCAATATTGATAGAACCGTTTTCATCGGCGACCTCGGTCAACGCCGAAGAGACCTGCCCTTCTATTCTCGTTACGTCCTCGTCCGTTAATTCCAACGCCTCTTTGTTCTCTTCTAAAAACTCTACGACCGTAGAAGTTGCCTCTTCCACGGTAATACTTTCTTTCTCTAAAAGCTCGGCTATTTTATCGGCAAGCGCTTGCGTATCTATGGCGGCAAGTTTGTCTTTGAGCTCCTCTTCGGTCATGCCGTTCAATCCACCGTCTATCGGATTTTCTTGGGTTGCAGAAGAGGCGGTAAAGCCCGTATGTAACGAAAGCGTCTGCATAGCGCCCCCGTCTGCCACCGGGCCACCGGGCGCATCCCCGCTTAGCGTCTGATTGATTAAAACTTGTACGTAGACTGAAACTAAAGTAGGAACCATTGCCTCTACCTGTTCAACCAAAGAATTTACCGTACGTTCAACGACGTTATGCGCATATTCATTTTCTTTACAGGTATTCAGCATCGAATTCATCATTGCCTGCGCATCAAAGTTTTGAACGGCCGCACTTTCCCCCTCCTTCGAGGCGGAAACGGAATCGACGACCGTCTTTACTTCATCAACGAACAGCAAGGTTAAATCCTGCCCGTCAATCGCCAACTGCGCCGATATTTGGATATCCGTTCCCTCTAATTGCTCTTGGGAAATTTCCGCCTGCAAACTCTCCTGCAAAATAGCTTGCAGTTGCTGCGCAGAAACTTTATAGGTGATATCCACCGACCAGAAAGGCTGGGTGTACAAGAACGCCATTGCCAAAACGCAGAGTAAGGCGATGAAAAAATTGCAAAGGCGAAGCTTTAATTTTGCACTTTTTAAATTTTGTTCGGATTTTTCCATAAAAACTCTCCCTTCAAATAATGAGATTGTTTATATATTTTATCATACTATACAGTATATGTCAATTTTTTTAATTCTTTGTTACCGCTTATTCCTTATAACAGTTTTTGTAAAATCAAACACCTCTCTTTTTTTATATAATTTTTCAGCGTAATATTCGTTATAAATAACACCGATAACAAAGCACACCATCATGACGTACGACCAAAGCAGGAATATGATTACCGCAGTGATTGCGCCGTATAATTTACTGACGTTGCTCAGTTGTAGATACACGGAAAACCCCACGCTTGCCGCCGCCCATAAAATAGTAGTAAGCAAACAACCCTTTAATACCTCAATAATTCTGATTCGGTAAGGACAAAGGTATAAATTCAACACCACCGCAATACCAAAGGCGAGCGCAAATAATAAAATATAGCCGATAACGGTTGCAATCATCGAGGGAAAGAGGTGACGCAAGAAATAGATAATCCCCACGAACAGCGCAAGAAAAAGTACGATGACCGCCATGGTTGCAATCGTGAGAAGAACGGCGTGAAACCGCACCCGAAGCCCTCCTTTTTTTCGGGGATAGTCGTAAATGATTTCACCGCTGACACGTAAGTGATAGAAAAAGTTGCTAGCGGAATAGAGCGAAGTAAGCGCAAGAACGAGCGAGGCGGAGGCAGATGCTACACGGGCGTTTTCTTGCAAAAATAATAAGAGCTCTTTGACCTGGGAAAAGATTTCGAGATTTAAAATTTCCTCCGTGCCGACCAGAAATTTACCGAAGAGCAGGGTAAGCCAGAACGTGAACGGTACGACGGACAGAATGAGAAAAAAAACCAACGTACCCGCCACCGTGGTGTATTTTTTATGGGTAAGCAAGCTGTAACGCTCCAAACACCAATGATAAATGCGTTTTACTCTTTCCATGTGATACAGTATGCGCAAAAAACGGTCGGTTTTTACACCGACCGCCTTTTTAGCTTTATCGTAAGAGTTAGTTGTTGCAACCGCAACCGCAGGAATTGGAGCGGTTACCGTTATTCGTGTTCGACAGACCGTACTGCCGTGCGTAATAAGCGTCGTAACCGTTGCCGTTAGACGTGCCGTACGAGTTGTGGTCATTATTATTTAAACCGAAACGAAAGCCCGTTACAAAACCGTTGGAAAAAGAGCGGGAGTTGGAATTACAACCGCAGTTGCAGTTACAGTTGTAGTTGTTGCAGCTATTCCAGCTGTTCCAGTTATTCCAGTTGCTCCAATTATTGCAGTTATTGCAGCGGCTCCAGTTGTTGCAGTTGTTATTCCAGTTACTCCAGTTGTTCCAATTGCAACCACAGTTACAACTATGATTACAACCGCTACGGGAATTACCCCAGCCGTTCCAGGTATTACAACCACAGCTGTTGCAGCTGTTAGAAAATAAAGAATTAAACCAACACATAATATTTTCCTCGCTTGTAAAATTTATAGGAAATTTATAGGAATTACCTACTTGTATATATTATGCGTTTTGATTCTGAAATTGTTAAGCGATATTTTTTACAGTTTTTCCGCCAAAGCGTTTAATCCTGCCAAGGTGTCTTCTTTCACCGTACTGCGAATGGTAACGATGGGTTCCAGAACGGTCATTTCCTTCATAGCGCTCAAGGCTTCGGAGATATGCCTTGCGGCTTGGGGCGCCCACGAGCCGTTTTCTATGATGCCAACCGTACGCTTTTGCACGGATTTAGCCTTTATTCTGTGTAAAAAGTCACGCATGGGAGAGAAAATATCGCCGTCGTAGGTACTGCAAGCCAATACCAGATTACGATAACGGAATACCTCGGCAACCACTTTAGCAAGGTCGGAACGGGCAAGGTCGTAAAGCGATACTTTTTTACCCATACGTTCAAGAATTTCTTTGAGTGTTTTTGCCGCTTGGGCGGTGTTGCCATGAATGGAAGCGTAGGCGATTACCGTGCCCTCCTCTTCAGGGGTATAACTGCTCCATTGATTGTATTTTTCCAAATAATAACCCAAATCGCCTTGCAAAACGGGTCCGTGTAAGGGGCAAATGCATCGTATATCCAACGCCGCCGCCTTTTTTAACACGCCCTGTACGGATAAGCCGTATTTACCAACGATATTACAATAATATCTTCTTGCCTCGTCCGTCCATTCTTCTTCATTACAAAGCGCACCGAACTTGCCGAACGCATCGGCGGAAAAAAGAATTTTTTCGGTTTTTTCATACGCCATCATCACTTCCGGCCAATGCACCATGGGCGCCATAATAAAGGACAGTACGTGCTCGCCAAGCGCTAACTCGTCCCCCTCCTTTACGACAATTTTTCTATCGGATATATCAATGGAAAAATACTGCGGGAACATGATAAAGGTTTTTGCGTTACCCACTATTTTCGCCGTGGGATATTTTTCCAGAAAAAGCTCTATATTGCGGGCATGGTCCGGCTCTAAATGCGATACGATAAGGTAGTCGGGCGTTCTTTCCCCCAGAGCGTTTTTCAAATTTTCAAACCAACGCTCGGTAACACGTCCGTCTGCAGTATCCAATACCGCCACCTTTTCGTCTAAGATGACGTACGAATTATACGAAATACCTTTGGGCACTTCGTACTGACTTTCAAATAAATCTATAGCGGTATCGTCACAACCGATATACCGTATGGCCTGACTGATTTCCATTTTTAAAACCCTCCGATTCTTTTTTATCTTTATTATTTACTGTTTTTATTATAAATAAGGCGCAAAAATAATTTGCGCCCCTATTTTTTAAATTGTTGCATTATGCCGTAAACAATTTAAGATTGTTAACGGCTTTCGTAAGATACTGCGTATTTTTCACGTTGCCCGTTGCCTGTAAGTCCGTAAGCGAAGACAAAATATCTTCAGCAAAGATTTTATCCCCCGATAAGATCACCTCGTTGATAAGGTCGGTAACCGCATTGTACTCGTCAAACGTTTGCGTATTCACGGAGAGAGCCAGAGCCTCTGCCTTGGTTTTATTCTCCGTACGGTAATAGGCTACGCTGACTTGGCCGTAAACGTACTGGATATAAGATTCTTTATATTTCCCCGACTCTTGGGTTTCCTTTTGTTTGGCGTATTCCATAAAGCGAGCGTCCTCGATGAAAGCCGTACCGTACTCCACCACGCCTTCCGTATCGCCCGCCAATACCGAACAGTTGAAGGCAAGTTCTATATGCTCTATATCCCCTTCACCCTCGTCGTATTGCCGGGAGGAATACCACGCGCTCTGTTCGTACATACCAATATCCAAGGTTAAACGTGCCATTGCCGCCGGAGCGCTGAACGAGAGGAATAAAACGACGGCGAACGCTGCGCCGACGATAGACAACAGCGTGATAAACATTGCTTTGATTGCAAGCTTTGTAATTTCTCTTGCCATAACGCCTCCTCCCGATTTTTTTTCGTTGATTTTCAATGCGGTTTTATTCTAACATATCCGTAAAAAAAAATCAAGCGTATCAATCAGGCATTTATGCGATATTCGGGGAATATATTAAAGTTATGAACCGTTTATTTCTATCTCTTGGGTGCGCTGTTGCCCTGTCTTTTTCTTCTCTTTCTCTGAGCAGCTGTTCTACCGCCGTGGACTATACCGAATACGTTTCGGAATACCGTAGTGAAATTTATCTTGCCGAGGAGGAAGGATATTCACTCACCGCTTTTTTCAGTGAGCGGGAATACCCCTATTGCGCCGACGGGGTCTGCGCTAAGCTGGAAAATTTAGTAGAGGTGTATTTAACCGTGCCCGACAACACTAAAAATTACGAACTGTCCTTTACGGCGGCAGACGGAAAAGAGTGCGGCGGAGATATGTCTTACGACAGCGTACACGCACGCTTTTTCTACTCGCAGTCTATGGATGCTATCTCTTCCCCCGACCTCAAATTCACCGTTACGTTTGAAGAAAACAGCGTAACGCTGGAGGCGAAGAACGTAAGGACGGGAACCGAGCTGACCATGCCCGAGATTATAGGCAAATTGGCGGAGCAAAAGCCCACGCTTTTAGAACCGTTGACAAACGGGAAAACCTTTATGGGCGAGTTGTACGTGCGGCTGGTTTACAATGAAAAATGCTATTATTTTATAGGCGTTTGTACTAAAGAAGGGCTGAAAAACTGCTTCCTTTTAGATGCCTGCTCAGGAACGGTAATGGCAGAACGGAACAACGGTTAACGAACGGGTAAAGCGTTTTTAACAATAAAAAAAGACTTACGGTTTTATGATACGCAAGCCCAAAAAGCGTTGAAAGCTTGGGCACGAGTTCATAAGCGTAAGTCTTTTTATTTTTCTTCTCTTTTATAGACGGTATGAATGACCACCCGAATACCGCCCGTCGGGGTAAGAAAACGTTTTTCTCCTACTTTGTCCACCAAGTAAAGCCCTCTGCCGTGTTCGGAATCAAGCGCAGGAAGAGAGGTTTTTTCAGGCGGAGCAAAACGTGCGGGAGAAGATACCTCCACTTCAATCTTTCCGTTTACGATGCCGCCTTTTATAAACGCCGTATCGGCGGAATGCTTTAAGACGTTGCTTGCCAGCTCGCTTAATACCAGACGGCTGTCGAAAATGCTTTCCTCCGAAATATCTAAGCCCTGTAAAAATTCACAGAAGGAATCTAACGCCGCTCGGAGCATATTTAAATTTTTTACTTCAAAATCCATATTCTCTCCTCTTCGCATTCTACGTATTATCGCTTAAAAAAGTACGCAATTTTTGCAGCAGCTTACGCTCCATACGGGACACGAACATCTGTGATACGCAGAGCTTTTCCGCCGTTGCCATTTGGGAAAGCCCCTGCACGTAGCGTAAATTTAAAAGTTCTTTTTCCGTATCCGAAAATCCCGCAACGGCGCTTAAAAGTGCCTCTTTATCCTCCAGGGCGTCAAAGGGATTTTCGTCGTCGGGAATGACGTCGTATAACGAACGTTCTTCCCCGTCGCTGTTCACAGCGGAATCCAGCGAAACCACAGCGCCGATTTCTAAAGCTCGGAGCACGTCTTCTTCTTCCACACCGAGGCTTTGGGCAATTTCTTTGGGGGTGGGTTTTTTCCCGGTGCGGCTTAAAAGCTCGTCCCGTGTTTTACGCACGTCGGCGTTTAGCTTTGACAATTTTCTGGGGAGCTTTACCGCTCTAGATTTATCACGGAAATAATTTTTAATTTCACCCGTGACGGTGGGCGTGATAAAAGTGGTAAACTGCATACCCATATCGGGATTAAAGCGTTCTACCCCTTTTACGAGCGCAAGAGCGGC
This sequence comes from Clostridia bacterium, assembly GCA_017462425.1. The sequence goes on from JAFTRD010000183.1 coordinate 8,619, forward strand.
AACCTGATATAAATCGTCGTACTCTACCCCTCGCCCCACGAACTTTTTGGCTAAAATTTCCGCTATGTACATGTAATGCTCGGCAATTTTATTACGAAGAGAAACCTCGCCCGTTCGTTTATATTCTTGAAAATACTCGTTGATTTGATTGTTTTCCATTATCACACCGATTTTTTAATCAACGTAATACCGTTTACTCTGCCCTCGATTCGCTCGAAGCAAACCTCGTCCACCAACGCACCCAAGAGCGCATAGGAAATTTCATCCTCCAAGCCGTCGGCTTCCCCTTCACTCGAAGGCGCTTGCGCAGACAATACGGCGGAAAGCCCGTCGTTTAAAAGCTCGAAATGCGCGCGAGCCGAGGTAAAACCGTTGCGCTTGAAGATGAGCAGACTTTCGGTGACGCATACTTTAAAATCTTCACCGACATCCACGTCCAACCCTGCCGCAGCGGCAAGTCCGCCAACGGTAAGACGTACGGTGGTCATGAGCGTACCGCTATCCAACGGTAATGAAAATTCGAAAAAGTTTTTCATTCGTCTATCTCCATAATTTTATCCAACTCACTGATGGTGAACAGTTTTTTAATTTTGGGCTGCAGCTCGCTTAAACGCATTTTTTTACCCTCGCCACGAACACGTTTTAAGAGCTTGACGAATGCGCCCAGCGTGGTACTGTCGATGAAGGTAAGCTCGTTGCAGTAAAAGTGTACGTCAACGGGATTTTTTGCAAACGCTTCGCTGACGAGATTGAAAAATTCGTCGGCGTTGCTGGAATCGATTTCTCCGCTGAGCGTGATTGAAAGCTGGTCTATGGTGGCTTTAAGGCTTACTTCTTTCACAAAAATTCCTCCTTACGGGTTGTTCTTATTTATATAATACCACACTTTTAGGCGTTTTCAAACAATTTTTTTTAAATAACTATCTATTACGGTTATAATGTGTACTTATATCCTTCCATAATATTTTTTAAGTTGACATAAGAATAAATTTTTGATATGATAAAAAGGAATACGATTGTTACAAAGGATTGAATGAAAATGTTGGAAGCCAAGAACAAAGCGTTTATAGCCAAACTTGCTAAAACGGCGGAGAAAAACTTAATTGAGCCCGAACTTTATACAAAATACGACGTAAAACGTGGTTTAAGAGATAGAGGCGGCGCAGGCGTGCTGTGCGGACTTACTGAAGTTTCGGAAGTAAACGGTACTAGAATGATTGACGGTGTGAAAACCGAAATTGACGGGGAACTGTTTTACCGTGGCGTAGACGTGCGGGATCTTGTGAATAATTGCGTGAAGGAAGACAGGTTCGGCTTTGAAGAAACGGTGTATTTACTCCTGTTCGGTAAGCTGCCTACGGCAAGCGATCTGAAACAGTTTACGGAGCTTTTAGCGGAAATGAGAGAATTACCGCAGAGCTTTGTGCGGGATATGATTATGAAAGCGCCCTCTTCGGACGTGA
>JAFTRD010000184.1 GCA_017462425.1 Clostridia bacterium
ATCGCAGTGATGCCCTTTGCCGTACCTGCTACCTTGAAGTCCATATCGCCGAAGAAGTCTTCCAAGCCCTGAATATCGGTCATAATGACGTACTTGCCCGTTTCCTGGTCCTTGATTAAGCCCATAGCGCAGCCAGCAACGGGAGCGGTGATGGGAACGCCTGCGTCCATCAGCGCCATGGTAGAGCCGCACACAGACGCCATGGAGGAAGAACCGTTGGAGGACATAATGTCGTTGACTACACGGATTGCGTAAGGGAACTCTTCTTCAGAGGGGAGAACGGGAACGAGCGCACGTTCCGCCAGAGCGCCGTGACCGATTTCACGACGGCCGGGGCTTCTCAAAGGTTTCGCTTCGCCCGTGGAGTAGCCGGGGAAGTTGTAGTGGTGCATATAGCGCTTGCTGGTTTCGTTGTCCAAGCCCTCTAATTTCTGCGCCTCATCCAGCATACCCAGAGTACAGGTGGTTAAGGTCTGCGTTTGACCACGGGTGAATACGGCAGAACCGTGTACACGGGGAAGAATACCGTGCTCGCACCAGATAGGTCTTACTTCGTCCAACTTTCTGCCGTCGGGACGGATTCCGTCGTCGAAAATTCTTGCGCGGACTTTTTCCTTGGTGAAGTAATAAATGGTATCTTTAACGTCTTTGATGTTATCGGGATAAATTTCGGCAAAGTGCGCAAGCGTTTCTGCCTCCACTTCCGCCTCTCTTTGTTGGCGTTCCTGTCTGTCGAAGGTGGAGATTGCCCAATCGAGCTTTTCGTCGATGTATTCTCTGACCGCTGCGTCGATTTCTTCGGGAGCGTGATAGAACTCCATTTCCTTTTTGGGCTTGCCAACCGCTGCGGTAATTTCTTCGATGAATGCGCAGACCTTCTTAATTTCCTCGTGACCGTACATGATAGCGCCTACCATCTCTTCGTTGGTAACTTCGTTTGCGCCTGCTTCGATCATTAAAAGAGCGTCCTTGGTGCCTGCTAAGCTCAAATGAATACGGCTCTTTTCTCTGCCTGCTTCGTCGGGGTTGATGACGTATTTGCCGTCAATCATGCCCACCTGTACCGAGCCCGTGGGACCTGCCCAGGGAATATCGGAGATGGAGAGCGCTACGGACGAACCGATCATGGCGATAGGCTCGGGAGCGATGTCGGGATCGACGGAAAGGGCGGTTGCAACCACCACTACGTCGTTATAGATGCCCTTGGGGAACAAGGGACGGATAGGTCTGTCCAAAAGACGGGCGGTTAAAATTGCCTTGTCGGCAGCTCTGCCCTCTCTCTTTTTAAATCCTCCGGGAATTTTACCCACGGAGAACATTTTTTCTTCATAATCTACGGACAGAGGGAAGAAATCCATACCTTCTCTTGCCGTAGCGGACATACAAACGCTGACGCTGACCACGGTATCCCCGCAACGTACCACGCACGCGCCGTTTGCCTGTTCCATGTACTTACCCGTTTCTACTACCAGCTCTCTGCCGGCATAGTCGGTTTTAAATTCTCTGTAATTATCCAAAGATGCCATTTTAATTCTATACTCCTTTTCTTGTTTTGTTCTTTTTCCGCACGGCCACCTGACCGATTGGAGATCTATTCAAAAAGCCGCACGGGCTTTAAAAATACGTTTTTTCGGGTACGGATAGCCTGTCCATACCCATAGTGTGCGCAAATAAAAGTAAAAAAGAGCGAAACCATACGAAAAAAATTCGATAGCCCGCCCTCTTTTATCCTCTGCTTACTTTCTCAGACCCAAAGCCGCAACGATCGCTCTGTATCTTTCGATATCCGTATCTTTGAGATAATCGAGAAGACCACGACGCTTACCAACCATTTTCAAAAGGCCACGGCGGCTGTGGTTGTCCTGCTTATGCACTTTCAAATGCTCGTTGAGGTGATTGATTCTTGCAGTCAACAAAGCGATTTGAACTTCGGGGGAACCGGTGTCTCCCTCGTGCGTTGCATATTTTGCAATGATTTCGGACTTTTCCATATTACGTTTATCCTCCTTATGGAATTTTTTCGGCTTAAACCAATCAATACGTCGAGATTCGCTACCGCTTCGTATAAGCTACCCGAATATAATAACATATTCTTTTTACAAAGTAAAACGATTTACGCTCTTTTTTGGTATTTTTTAAGCTGAAAATATTTTATTCCCGTCAATTCCCTTTAAAAAGAGCGTGTTTTTTCAAGATAACTTCGTCAATTTTATCAAAATACGTCTGGAAGTCCTTGGGACTGCCGTAGCGTTCGATACGGTTTTCCTGCGAGTAGACCTTTTTGGAAACAGCGTTGGCGCCCACCGCCAGATTGTCGGCAATCTCCTCCATGATGTCCACGTTATACACGCACGCCTTGCCCTTTTTCGTCCAACCCGTATTCTCTTGATTGCCCGCCTGATACTTCTGACGGTACATGTAATACGGCTCGTACCCAGCATCTCTCAACAGCGCTCTGGACGTGGTGATCATACGGGAAATTTCGCCGCCGTCTAAAAATTCGCACTCCTCCTTGAGTTTTGCGCCCGATTTTAAGCAAAGAGAATGTACCGTGATATTTTCCGGCTCTAAAGCGATAGCCTCTTTTAAGGAATATACGAATTCTTCGTAGCTCTCCCCCGTCAACCCGGCAATTAAATCCATATTGATATCAAAGCCGTATTTTTTAGACTGATCGTAGGCAAGGTATACGTCCTTTGCGGTATGCTTTCTGCCGATACGTTCCAGCGTTTTATCGACCAAACTTTGCGGATTGACGCAAATTCTGGTGACGCCGTAGTCCTTTAAAAGCTGTAATTTTCCGTCCGTAAATACGTCCGGTCTGCCGGCCTCTACGGTGTATTCGCTGCCGTTTTTACGCAGCGGCGCAACCGCCTCCAACAACGTCTTGAGATATTCCTCTTCCAATACCAACGGCGTGCCGCCGCCTACGTATACGCTGCGTAAATTGCCGATTAAGTCGGCAGAATTTTTCAGCTCGTAGACCATTTTCTGCATATATTCGTCCAAATATTTACGGGTATAGCGTATATCCGCCGTAATAAACGAACAGTAAACGCACTTGGACGGACAAAAAGGAATAGACACGAATAAATCGCAGTTGCCGTCCTTTCGCTCGTATATCCCCTCCTGCGCGCGGAGAATATCCTCTATCAGCCGTACGTTCTCCTTGGATACGCCCATGTCTGAAAACAACGGCAAATAGCTTCTGTTTGCGGCAAGCTCGGTATAGGCGAGCTTGGTGGGACGGATACCCGTGAGCGCACCCCAAGGCATGGTGATATTGAATTTTTTACTTAAAATTTTATACAGTCCCAGTTTGGCGAAACGCTTGGCGTAACGCTTAAACTCTATCTCGCCGTTCGTGGAAAGCGTATCCTCGAAGGTATACGTTTCCCCGTCCGCTACGAATACGTTACGGTAAGTATTTTCTGCATAAAAAAGCGTGTGCGCCACGTCCGAAGAGTAACCCTTGAACAGGCGCACCACGTCCATCAGTTCGTTTTCTAAAAAAGAATAGTTGGTGGTAAGCATAATTTTTCCTACTTTACGCTCTTATAAACATATTGTATTTGCGTTCTGTTTCCAGCGTGGTATCCTCGCCGTGACCGGAGTAGACCTTATACTCTCCCTCCAGGGCGTATAATTTTTTAACGCTGGCTTGTAAAGACGACCAGTTGCCCGTGGGAAGATCGGTTCTGCCTACGCTTTCTTCAAACAGCGTATCCCCCGTGAACAGATTGTTTTCCACTTGATAGGTAACGCTCCCTACCGTATGCCCGGGCGTGGCAATGACCGAAAAACTCATACCCGCAAGGGTGATTTTATCACCGTCTTGAAGGATTGATTGCGTTTTAAACGTGGGCGCAGGAAGTCCGTATTGAAAATACATTGAATCTTTACCGTGCACGAGTTCGTCTTCCGCTTGCGCGCAATAAATGGGAACGCCTGCGTCGGAAAGCGCAAAGCATGCGCCTACGTGGTCGAAATGGCCGTGCGTTAAAAGCGCAGCGCAAATTTTTAAACCGAGAGCCTCCGCCCGTTGCAGAACGGATGACCCGGAGGGGTCTATTACCACTGCCGTTTGATTATCGTTCGTCAATAAATAAGAATTGGACGCAAAGCCTACGGGCAGAATTTTATAAATTTTAAGCATAGCCTTTCCCTTTACACGCCCGTCGTGCGGTATACGTCAAAGATGCGCGCATCGCTCTTTACTTTTTTGATCAGCGTTTCCACGTCCTCTTTCTTGCTTAAGGAAATACCCAGCTCCACGACTGCGGAATTGTTTTTATCCAGTCTGCCGTTGACCGAAGTAATGGCAAGGCGCATATCGGAAACCACCGTAGACACTACGGATAAAATAACCCCTTGGTCGGCGGCTCGCACCTCGATATGGGCGTTATATTTCGTTCCCTCTCCTGCATCCAGCCATTCGGCGACCTGTAAACGTTCCCGTTCAACGCCTCGTATGTTGGGACAGGAATTACGGTGTACGACCACGCCTCTGCCACGGGAAACGAAGCCTACGATATCGTCGCCGGGAATAGGCGAACAGCAACCGGCTAGACGGATTAAAAGTCCGCTTACGCCCTTGATGGAGATACCGCCCGTATTGCGGCGGTTGTTCCCTGCGGTAGGCGTAAAGGTTTTGGGCACGGCTTTATTATAGAAGTCAACCAGGCGGAAAATTACCTGATTTACCCCGACTGCGCCGTAACCCACGGAAGCAAACATTTCATCCGTGGAGTTGAAGGAAAATTTAGCGGCGATTGCCTTGAAAGACGCTTCGTTCAACAATTCGTTCAAGCGGTAGCCCCTGCGGGAAGCCTCTTCCTCCAGCTTGTCTTTCCCTCGGGAGATGTTCTCTTCCTTCATGGCGTTTTTAAAATATTGCTTTATTTTTACCTTTGCGGAAGAGGATTTTATAAATTTTAACCAGTCCCAGGAAGGACCTTTGGCGTTTGGCGAAGTGATAATTTCGATGACGTCGCCCGTTTCCAGCTGGGTATTGAGCGCAACGATTTTACCGTTGACCTTTGCGCCCGTACAGCGATTGCCTACCTGCGAGTGAATGGCGTAGGCAAAATCGACGGGAGTTGCGCCGATCGGCAGGGATATGACCTTGCCCTTGGGCGTAAATACTAAAAGCTCGGAGGAATACAGCTCGGTCTTTAAGGCGTCCATAAATTCCTTGGAGTCCTTTACGCCGCCCTGCCAGTCCATTGCCTCACGAATCCAGTTGAGCTGGTCTACCTTTTTAATGGAAGGGTCGGTTGCGCCCTCTTTGTATTTCCAATGCGCCGCAATGCCGTATTCCGCCGTGCGGTGCATTTCCACCGTACGGATTTGAATTTCAAACGGCTGCCCGAAGTTGGTGACGACCGTGGTATGGAGCGATTGGTACATATTGGGCTTGGGCGTTGCGATATAGTCCTTGATTCTACGGGGAATGGGCTTCCACTTCTCATGAATTTTACCCAGAATTTCATAACATTCGGTGATATTATTGACGATTACCCGCACGGCGGTTAAATCGTAAATTTCGTCTAGCTTTTTATTCTTGTTCTTCATCTTTTTATAGATGGAATAAAAGTGCTTGGGTCTGCCCGAAATTTCACCCTGAATACCGCTCTCTTGGAGTAAATTTTTAATCTCTTGTACGACGAACGAAACGAACTCTTCCCGTTCGTTGCGTTGCTGGTTGATGTTCTCTATGAGGTACTCGTAAGCGTTGGGGTCGAGGTATTTTAAGGATAAGTCCTCCAGCTCGCAGTTGATTTGACTGATACCAAGTCTGCCGGCAATGGGACAAAAGATTTCCAGCGTTTCCCTTGCCATACGCTTTTGACGCTCTTCGCTTAAAAAGTTTAAGGAACGCATATTGTGCAGACGGTCGGCAAGTTTGATGATGATGACAAGGATATCCTTTGCCATGGCAAGGAAAATTTTACGGAAGTTTTCCGCCTCTTCCTCTTCGTGCGATTTGAATACGATTTTATCCAGTTTCGTAACGCCGCTGACCAGCGTGGCAACCTCTTCGCCGAACTCCTTTTGCAGTCCTTCGGGGGTGACGGGCGTATCCTCAATAATGTCGTGCAGAAGCGCAGCCGTAACCGTAGCAGAGTCTAAGCCTAAATCCAATAAAATTTCCGCCACGGCGCAGGGATGGATAAAATACGGCTCGCCCGAGGCTCGCTTTTGCCCTTCATGGGCATCTTTGGCAAAATTATACGCCTTCAGGAGGGTATTAAAACTCTCCTGCGAGTAATTTTCTTGAAATTTTTGCAAAAGCGCAGGCATTTTTTTCGTCCTCCTTTTACTTTTTTTCGCTTTAAACGCTTCTTTGAAGCGCAACTACTTTTCTATATAATAGGGAATCGTTTAAGTCGGCGTGTACGCCACGGTAAACGATGAGTCTGCCGTTTTCATAATCGATAAGCCCCAGTTCTTCAAACACCGCCAAGGCGAACATACATTCTTCCACGGAAAAACCCAGACCGTGCTCCAGCACGGCGGTTTCTTCCACGTTTGCGCCTTTGAGCTCGCCTGCGTGGGCTCGCACCACCGCAAATACCGCCAACAGCCCTTCCCTTGTAGCATCCAGAGTTAAAATTTGCTGGAAGCCGAACACGTCACGGTTGGCGTAGCAACGCTTGCCGTTTAAGCCGGATAAATTAAAATCGGACGGACGGTCGAGGAAAATTACGTCACGGTAGTCGGATAAATCGGCGTCGGCGGCGGGAGATACGATGAGCGTATTGGAAACGTTCCGTGCCGACAGATAAATGAGGTCGGGCGACATATCCTTCAGGCATTGGTAAGAGCGAACGGTCTGTAAATCGGACGCCACCATACATAAGCCGTAGGCGCTTTCACTGCGTTTTCGGGCAATTAAAGCCTCTATTTCCGTTTGTGCTAAGTATTGCATGGAGGCGGAAACGCAAGAATCGTCCCCACGCAGACGTTCCAGCACCGTGGCAAAGCGCCAGGAGGGAATCTCGCTGCTGTTGCCGTCGTATAAAATTTCTTTGACGAAACCCTTTACCGATTCTCTGCCACGAAAGACGGAACAGTTACACTCGAATACGAACTGTTTTTTGACGTCGCTTTCAATGAGCTTGGTGTATTTTATTCCGCTGAAATACATGAGGTCGATGCAGTCGGTTTTGATGAGTAAATGCGGAGATTTATTTTTAATGGGACGGGCGATTAAAGACCGGGCGGTGAGATAAAAGAGCGGTTTTTTATGCCCTACGCCGTAAGGCTCTAAGGCGTTGAGCTCCCGAGCCAGTTTTAAGGAGAACTCACCCGTAATTTCTTCGCTGACGTATAATTTGGGGATAAAATCCTCGGCGGTATAATTTTTACCGATATACTCGTCCAGCCTCTTTTCCAGAACGTCAAAATTTTCTTGCGTAACGTTGATGCCCGCCGCTTGAGCGTGTCCGCCGAATTCTTCTATGCAGTCGCTGCAATTTCTGAGCGCTTCAAAGATATTGACGCTTTCAATGCTGCGGGCGCTGCCCTTGAGCATGTTTCCGTTTTGAACGAAAAGTAAGGTGGGACGGGAATATTCCTCGGCAATACGTGCCGCCACGATCCCCACGAAGCCCGAGCTCCAATTTTCATCGGATAGCATAATTACGTTGCCGTAAGCGCCCTTTTCCCGAATTTTTGCCTTGGCGCTTTCGTAAAGCAGATCGCAACACTTCTGGCGTTGCATATTGTATTCGTTTAATTGTACCGCAAGGTCGTATATTTCCTGCGGCGACTCGCTTAAAAACAGCTGAAGAGCGCTTACCGCATCGCCCATTCTGCCCGCCGCATTGATGCGGGGCGCTACCACAAACGCCAGCGTTTGCGCCGTAACCGCTTCGCCCTGCGTCTTACCCAGCAATACCGAAAACGCCTGACGGGGGGTTTGAGCGATACGTTTTAAGCCCTCGTGTACGATGTCACGGTTTTCGCCTAAAAGCGGAACGCTGTCTGCCACCGTGGCAAGCGCCGCAAAGTCCAAAAGATTGTAAGCCTCTTCCCCGATGAGCGCACAGGCGAGCTTGAAGGCTACCCCGGCGCCGCACAGGTTATCGTACGGGTATTCGTCGTGGAATTTTGGATTGACACAGATACAATCGGGTAAGTTTTCGGGTAGCTCGTGATGGTCGGTAACGATGACGTACGCTCCCTGCTCTTTGACGTATTCCACTTCTTTATAGTTGGAAATACCACAGTCTACGGTGATGAATAAATCGGGAATGAACTCGTCGAAAATTTTATCCACCGTTTCCACGCTCAGTCCGTAGCCGTCGCTGCGCTCGGGCACGTAGACGTACGGTTCTATGCCAAAGGCACGCAGAGCGTAATACATAACGGCGGAGGCGCAAACCCCATCGGCGTCGTAATCGCCGAACACCGCCACGTTCCAGTCCTCTTCCTTGGCTCGGCGAATGAGCTCCACCGCCTCACGCATACCCGACATGAGGTAGGGCGAGAGAAAATGCTCTTGGGAAGGGGATAAAAATTGACGGATTTTTTTCGCCGTATCCACGCCACGAGCGCACAAAAGCTTGACTACGGTTTCCGTCAAAGACAGCTCCCGAGCCAAGGCACGAACGTTATGAAGTTGTTCGGCGTTAAATTGGTACTCGCAGACTAATTTTTTCATATGCTTGATTCTTTTTTTACTTTTTATATTTTTAAAAACTGATGAAAGGTATGCGTCCTAACTCAATAATTTAAGTCAAAAAAACGAAAAGGCGGTATTTTACTCTACCGCCTTTTGAAAAAAACTGAAGTTAGTCTTTTTTCGTGTTTCTTTTTTGCGCTTTTTCTTCTTCCTCTTTCTTCTTCGCCAAACGAGCCTTCTCTTTGCCGTTTGCCTGCATCTTCACGCCCTGTACCTTGAATGCGGTAGCCAAAGAAGGCGTAAGGAACATACCCGAGAAAGTGCTTGCCACAACGCTGAAAATAACGGGTAACGCAAAGGCACGGACTGCTGCGCCGCCGAAGATTGCCAGAATTGCGGAGAATACCAATACCGCTACGCTCAAAACCAAAACTCGTTTGCTTGCCTGAGCATTTGCCTGTTCCATAGCCTCTTCAGTGGAAAGAGCTTCGTATTCTTCGCTCTTTACCAGTTCTCTTATCTTATTGAAAGATACCGTGGAGACCAATATGGAATACAGCGCTGCGAAAATTGCCGCCGTCGCCAAGGCGGAGGTGACGGGAATACGCAGAACAACGGTCAATGCCAACATAACCGCTACGTCGATAAGACCGGAAACGATTGTAGCTAAGCCCATGGATAAACGGTAACGCACGGCTACGTAAATAAACGCCAACACCAACGCCACGCCTGCAGAAATTGCCGCACGCCAGATATAGGTGGAGGCGTGCTGCGCTACGTTATCGTGTACCGTACCCTTGTAAAAGCCCACGTTTAAAGCGCTGTCAGCGTTAACGGCGTTTAAGATACTCTCTTTTAAGGCGTATAATTTATCACCGGAAACATCCTGCGAAAAGATGTATTCGATTTGTCCGCCGTCTTCGTTTTCTGAAACGCTATAATCAATGAAATTCAAGCCTGCCTTTTCAATTTCACTTTCGCAGACGTCGATTAAATCCTCTTTTAAGCTTTCCGACGTTTGTACGTAAGAATCGTGAGAAATAACAACGGTTTTATTATCCGTAACGGAGGCGGAGGGATTAAATCCTAAAAAGAAGAACAGTACCAGTCCAGCCAAAATGATAACGGCGGGGATTGCCAACCAAATGGGAAGCTTGTTCGTAACTTTGAATGAATTAGTCTTCGTCATCTTCGCTTACCTCCCTTTTGAATCCGCAGAAGGTGTGCTGCTTACTGCGAGCAACCAAACCGCGCAGAATATACGCGTAATAACGTGTCAGAAGTAACGTGGAAATACCGCTCATCAGAACTCCGAACAGGAATACGTACGAGAAGGCAACCACTTCGCCTACGCTGCTGAAGAAGAGCACCAATGCGATGATAAACAACAAAATATGCGTATCCAGTACGGGCGCAAGGGAACGCTTATACCCTGCCTTGAATGCGGCGGAAAGGGTTTTACCCGTTTCAAACTCCTTGCGAATATTTTCAAAGATATAGAGATTGAAGAGCGCCATCATAATGCTCGTAAGTAACACCGCGAATACGCCGCCGGCGGTGAGAAGCATGCCGGAAAGGAAGGCTACGAACATTAACATACAGATAAGATAAGAAAGATATGCGTATACGTGCGCAACGCCCAAACCTTTATAACGTACGATAAAGAACACGAACATTGCAAGCATGATGACTGCGAATACAACGTAGATTGCAATTTTTGAAACTGCGCCCG
>JAFTRD010000021.1 GCA_017462425.1 Clostridia bacterium
AAAGAAACGGCGTTGTCCGTTACCATATAGCGCTGTTTACCCATAAACAGCAGCATATACAGCGCAATTTTTAACACGGTGCGAACGGCTAGCTTGGGCGCTTTGGGCGCATAATGGCGGATACAGTGGGTTAAAAAGATGTCCTTTTCCAGTACCCCGTACACGATTTTTACCGTACGGGCACGGTGCAATTCCTCAATGGGGGTTTCGGCGAGCGCCTGCTTTAAATGCGCGCCGTCCGAATAAATTTTGGTTAAGACCAGATAGGGGTCTGCCAACGGATTGGTCATTGTAAAAGCTGTCCTCTTTGTATTTTTCTGCCGTTTAAAGCGTCGGCGCCACGTCTTTTTTTACCGCCGGAAAGCTGACTTTCTTCTCATATAACCGCCCCGTCTATACATTTTACCGCTAATTTTTTGGGTAAATTCAAAACGGTGCCGCAGGGCTCTTCTCCCGAATATTCCATAAAAGCCGCACGGTAAAGATTGACCGGCTTTTGGTCTGAAAGGGTATACGCCACGGGCGCAGGGTTCATGCCGTGAATGAGATTTACAATTTCCTTACCCGACGTATTCCAATTTATTTTCGCCTGCTCCTTGGTGATTTTTTTGACCACGGTAGCCTGCGATTCGTCCTGCAATAAAAGCTGTACGTTCCCCTTTTCTATGAGCTCTAACCCCTCCGTGATTGCTACTGCGCCCAGAGCGGAAAGTCGGGCGGAAAGCTCGCCTGCCGTTTCGTTTTCTAAAATTTCGGTGCGTTTCACGAGGAGAATATCCCCCGTATCCAAGCCTGTTTCGGTCTTCATAAGGGTAATACCCGTATGCGTATCGCCGTTGATAACGCTCCACTGAATGGGCGAAGCGCCACGGTATTTGGGCAGTAGGCTTGCGTGAATATTCCACACGCCCTTTTCAAAGCAGTCTAAGACCTCCTGCGAGAGGATTTGCCCGAATGCGCAAGTGACCATGAGTTCGCCGCCGAGGGCTTTTACCTTTGATACCTCTTCACGGATTTTTTTCGGTTGAAAGACGGGAATTCCCTGCTCCACGGCAAACGCCTTGACGGGCGGAGGGGTGATAATACCCTTTCTGCCGACGGGCTTATCCTCTTGCGTGATAACGGCAACCACCTCGTGTCCTGCGTTGATAATGGCGTGTAAAGGCGCAACCGCAAAATCGGGCGTGCCTGCGTAAACTATTTTCATTTAACCGTTCTCCACGTTCGTTGCTTTGTCGATGTATAATATTCCGTCCAGATGATCTAATTCGTGGCAGATACAGCGGGCAAAGAACCCTTTGGCTTCCAGAATATACTCCTCGCCGTATCTGTCCTGATAGGCGATTTTTACTTTATACGGACGGGAAACCATGCCCTGCTTGCCTTTGACGGAAAGACAGCCCTCTATGCCCGACTGTTCGCCCTTTTGCTTTAAAAAACGGGGATTAATCAACTCGAAAAAACCCTCTTCCACGTCGCAGACGACGGCTCGGCGTAAAATTCCCACCTGCGGTGCAGCAAGCCCTGCGCCCTTTTCGTGACGGACGGTTTCCTGCATGTCGTCTAAAAGCTGCCAAAGTTTTTCATCGAATTTTTCCACGGGGAAGCATTTTTGTCTTAACACCTCCTCCCCGACTTGTACCACGTTACGAATTGCCATATATTTGTATCTCCTTAGTCTACTGTTTCGTTTTTTTCCACTCCCCCAACTTGGGATTCCAAAGGGTGAGCTACTCAAAATCAATTGATAATTGTTTTTGACAGCGCTAGACAAAAACGCATAAAGGGCGTTTTTGTTGCCCGAGGTCAAAATTCCATTTGCCCGAGAAGCGGTTCCTTTGGTAGGGGGTATAGGGGACGACTGTCCCCTAAACTATTAAGCCTCTCATAAGCAAGGCTATGCCTTGCGTTCTAATCGCCTTTGGCGATAAATAAATTTACGCAATCGAAGATTGCTTTTTAAAGGCAAACCAAATGCGGAGGGCGCTGCCCTCCAACCCACCCGCAAGGAAGCAACGCTCCCTTGACCCACAGGTTG